>NZ_JBAVMX010000037.1:0-23196 GCF_049690535.1 Methanoregula sp.
CTGCCGTACCGCTCACGACAACCCAGTGCTCGCTCCGGTGGTGGTGGAGCTGAAGTGAGAGTTTCTGGCCGGGTTTTACGGTCATACGTTTGATCTTGTACCCTTTCACATCCTCAAGCACCGTATACGATCCCCAAGGCCGGTGAACCTGCCGGTGGAACTGCGTGACCGGGTCGTCCCGCTCATTGTACCGGTGGACGAGCTCCTTGACCTGCTCTGTGTGCTGGTTGTCGCAGATCAGGAGCGCATCAGTCGTATCCACCACCACGAGGTTGTCGACGCCGATCATGCCCACATGTTTGCCAGGGGCATGTACGTAATTGTCCTTTGCCGACAGGTACTCAGCCTCCCCCACGTTTCCTTCTGCATCGTGCGGGTGTACCTCGTAGAGCGCCTTGAACGTCCCGAGGTCATTCCAGTCCGTATCGAGCGGCACCACGGCCACCTTCTTTGACGGCTCCAGCAGGCCGTAATCGATCGAGATCGAATCCAGTTTCGCGTACTCGGGCACGCCGGTACTGCCAAACGCGGCAGAGAGGCGCGGCTGGTATTTTTTGAGTTCCTCGAAGAAGGTTTTGACAGAAAGGAGGAAGATCCCGCTGTTCCAGAGGTACCCTTTCTTCACGTAGACCGTGGCGGTTTTCTCGTCAGGTTTCTCTTTGAACTCTTCGACAAAAAAACCCCGGGCAAGTGCCTTTCCCGGCTTGATGTACCCGTAGCCGGTGTGGGGGGATGTGGGTTTTACCCCGAACGTGACAAGATACTCCCGGGCGAGGGGCTCGGCAGCCTTGATCTGATCGATCGCGACGTCGCCGAGCAGGTGATCGCTGGGGAACACGACGGCGGTGGCGTTCTTATCCTCTTTTTTGATCCGCTGCATCGCCCACACGATCGCAGGCAGCGTGTTCTTTCCTTCCGGCTCTGAGAGCACGTGGTTGTCAGGGATCGTGTAGCCCAGATCGTCCATCTGGTTTCTGACAAGATACTGGTGGATCTCGTTTGTCACCACCCAGATCTCGTCTTCGCGCGAGAGTTTTGCCGCCCGTTCGCAGGTCTTCTGGAACAGGGAATTTCCATCCATCGGGATGAACTGCTTGGGGAAATATTCGCGCGAGAGGGGCCAGAGCCTGGATCCCACGCCGCCGGCAAGGATAATCGTCTTCATGTATTCGCCTGGTATCTGCACCGGGTACGGTCTTTTTTCGATCCCGGCACCGTATTCGTACAGTATTGTGTCCGGAGTTATCCTTTATAAAAGTCGATCCCGCAGGCACCGGTCACGAAACCGGGGCAATCTTACACGGGGCGTCGATAAATCTCCTCATCCACAGCTCGGCGCACGCAATCCGCCAGACCTCAGGAGAATATGTCGATTTGTCATTCAGGAATGCGAGGTAATCCTGTGCGACCGCATCGGCATCCCAGTAGGGCCGGGACTTGAAACTTTCCGATGAAAAAATCTCCAGCATGAACGGCCGAAGCTCATTTTTCATCCAGCACTCTTCGGGTGTGACAAAGCCCATCTTGTCCTGGCGGCACCGCACGGACTCGGGCACCTTGTCCCGGATCGCCGTTCGCAGGGCGACTTTTGTCACACCGGCCCGGATCTTCTGCGAGAGGGGGAGCGATGCAATGTACTCCGCGAGCCGCACATCGAGATAAGGCACCCGGGACTCCAGCGAAAATCCCATCGAGTTCCGGTCCTCGTAGTGGAGGAGGGCGGGAAGGTTGGTGGAGAGGAGTTCCCGGCGCAGAACCTCATCGAGTGTGCCCTGGTAACGGTCGATCGTTTCCGGGGTGCACTTCAGGAGACTCCGTCTCGTTTTGCGGACATGCAGCTGCTGCCGTGCGGACTGGAAGAAATCCCGGTGTTCTCTCGCACTCCCGGCAATCTCGCGGAGCGCCGTCCCCCAGTGATACGTGCGGAGGAGCCCCCTGATGTAACTGCCCTGGTAGCCCAGGTACCCGGCAAGAAGTTCGTCCGCCCCCTGCCCGTCCAGCACCACCTTGACCTTCTGTGAGGCAAGTCGCATGACGCAGTACTGGGCATAGATAGAGAGCGAACCGAAGGGCTCGTCCTGCAGGTACACGAGCCGGTCGATATCCTCCCAGAGCTGGTTCGGTGCAGGTTCCGTCCGGTCCGCGTCGACACTGGTCGCGGCCACGACCTCGTCGATATACCGGCTCTCATCGAATTTTTTGTCAGAGAAGACCACCGAGAAAGTCTTCTGCCGGGCCCCGACACTCTCCGGCGCCTCGCTCCTGATGAGGGTATTGATCAGGACTGTGAGGGTCGATGAATCGATCCCACCCGAGAGGCAGGTGCCGACTGCCACGTCGCTTCTCAGGTGAATGCGGACTGCCTCAAGGAGCAGCTCGCGGAGGTGTGCCGCAATCGCCTCATCGTCTTCTTTTCCCCCGATCTCCGGGTTTACCTTTACGTCCCAGTATCGGAACGGCGACAGCATTCCGTCCTTTGTAACAACCAGGGCATGGCCCGGCTCGATCTGGAAGATGCCGTCAAACATGGTACGGCTGCACTGATCCTGCACGCCCCACGCGAGATAGGTGCAGAGCATTTTATCGTCCGGCTTCTTCCCGATTGCCGGGTGGGCGAGGAGCGCCTTGATTTCGGATGCGAACAGAAACGAGCCGCCGGCCGTGGTGTAATAGAAGGGCTTGATCCCGAACCGGTCCCGGGCGCAGAAGAGTTCCCGTTTTTTCTCGTCCCAGAGAGCAAACGCCCACATGCCGTTGAACCGGGTAAGGCAGTCATGCCCCCATTCCTCGTAGGCATGGAGGATCACTTCGGTATCGGACTTCGAGTAGAACGTATGCCCTTTTTTCGCCAGTTCCTCGCGGAGTTCGACAAAGTTGTAGATCTCGCCGTTGAAGACCAGCCAGAGCGAGCTGTCCTCGTTTGTCATCGGTTGGAGACCGTCAGGGGAAAGATCGATAATGGCGAGCCTCCGGTGGACGAGCCCGGTGTTTTCGCAGATATGCGAACCTTCGCCATCGGGCCCCCGGTGGGCGAGCCTCTCTGACATGGCAGCAAGGAGCCGGCGATCCGGCCTGCCACCCGTATAGCAATACTGCCCTGCGATCCCGCACATTCGTTTGATCTATGGTTTCTTGGAGGATTAAAAAGCTGATATGGGGCGTGTACTACGCTTTCATGATCTTTGTCCCGGGGATGTATGGGGGGTCAGCAGGGGTAATGTTGTTTTTTTAAAAACAGGATGCCCACAGCAGTATCTATCGTAATTTATCCATATCTCCATGACAAGATCCCACACGAAAATATAATTTTCCCCCACTGACCCCCCAAAGGATCCGGCCCGGTTCCTGGCGCGGGATAGGACACTTTTACGATGATAAAAAATCTTTACCGGCAGGGGCTATGCTGTCAAAATAGTGGGGGGTCAGTGGGGGAAATTCAGGAGACCCCCTGCCGGCCGTCATTGGCTATAGTCTCCTGGCTCTCGTACCCATCGTCCCGGGAACTACCGGGCCGGAGCACTCACGCGGGAAAAACAGATAAGATCATTATCGAAAATTCCCGGGGAAGTCCCCCGGAAAAACAGTGCTAACCCTGAAGAGTTCAGGGGCTACGAAAAAAAGATGCATTCACTTCGTTGTACGGGCCGCCCCGGTCTTTTTTTCCCCGACAGTCTTGCCGGCTGCTTTCTTCTGTGGCACCGTTTTTACCTCGCAGGGGAAGCACTTCTCCAGCCGGTCGTCAATGACACGGTAGGCATTGGCGAGCACCGAGGCATTTGCAATCATGCCCGAGAGCAGGATCACTTCAAGGATCTCCTCCCGGGTCGCACCCATCTTGGTCGCTGCCTGCATGTGGTAGCTCGTACAGTACTGGCATTTTAAGGCCGCCCCCACCGCCATGCTGATCAGTTCCACGTACTTGGGGTCGAGCTGGCTCGTCTCGGCAACGGTACTTTTGTACAGGAGGTGGGAGATGAGCACTTCGGGCCGCTCCCCCATGCGTTTGAAGATGAGCGGCACCTTGCCGTACTCCCTCTCGATTACCTTCATCCATTCATCTGCCGTGGCGTCAGCGCCTAACTCGACAATCTGCCTCAACCGGTCTTCAAACTCGTTTTCCTGTTTGCGTCCCATGATCCCTCATATCACCATATTCGTCTCAGAGAACGGCCTGACCCGGACAATAATGTAGTCACGCATCCGCGAGGGTTCGATTGCCGCGATGTCGCCGATGGTTATGCCGTCCTCGATCTCGGTTTTCCTGAGCACGTCCGCGTATGTATCGTACGGCAGCTTCACCCGTAGGCCCGACATCTGCACGGTAAGCGGGGTCGGCGAGGTCACATCAAGAATGGCCGGCACCTGCTCCCGGATCACGTCCATGAGCCGGGCCGGGGAGACCGAGAGAGGGTCTTTTGCGAGTTCCTCCCGGCGCTTCGAGAGCACCCAGGTGATCTCCGCGATGATCTCGTCGAGCTTGGAGAGCTCCTCGGACTCTTTTGTCCGGTGCATGAACCGGCCGACGTTTCCCACGTACCCGTCTACTTTTGGCTCAACGATCCGTTCGAGCACGTCCTTGTCCGGGCCGCCACAGAGGACGACCGGCACCTCTATCCCCCGGAGCAGCACCGGCATCTTGTGCTCGATGCAGGTCTCGAAATTCCCGAGCAGGTACACGGCAATGTCGTGCTCGTTAATTACATCCCTCTCCTCGTCATTGAGGCCCGCGATCCGTTTCCCGACACCCCGGGCCATCCCCACCATGTTGCTTTTTGCCCCGAGCCGGCGCACGTACTCGGCGATATCGCAGGACGGGTGCGGCAGGTGGTGGATCTCAAGGCTCATGCTCACGACCGCGATCTCGGTGCCCACGAGCGGCGAGTCGGTCACTTCCCCAGCAAGCGGCTTTCCGATCGCACGGATCAGTTCCACATCGTCCTTTGGCACGAAGCACTGGATCACGACTTCCTGTGCGATCATGTGTTTCTGGACGATGTAGCCCCCGAGATCCTCTATAAGATCGGTGATTTCGCTGTGCCGATAGACCCCGCCCCTGTACGTGATCGGGACAAGGATCATGGCGTCTCCCCCATGAGTGCGAATTTCTCGCGGACAAGCGCCATGCCGGCGTCCGTTAAAGTATCCTCGCTTGCCACAAACGAGAACTTCTCGGCGCCGTAGTTCTCGCTCCTGACCCGGAACCCCTCGGGGCAGGTGCACTTAAGGGCGTAGATAAGATCCTTGTACAGCGCCTGGCTCGGGTCGGCGATCGCGATCTCTTCTATCTCGCGGGCCCCGGCCGTGACGCCGTACAGGATGACCGTAAACCGGTCCGGCTGTTCGACGTGATCTTTCCCGAACCGGTCCCAGAAGATCTTGAGCATCGGTGCAAGCCAGGTCTCATCAGAGATCGCGAGTGTCATCTTCCCCTCCTGCGGGTTGACATTTGCGATATCCCCGACACGGACGAGGGTAGTGACTTTTTTTAAGACCCCGACGGCGACAAAGATGGGTACTTTCGGGTCGATGTAGATATGCATTTTGTGGATGACCCGCAGGAGGTTGTGGTCGAGAAGTACGTCGTTTGCGATCTGCCGGTAGTACTCGCCACCCAGTTTTTCCGTGCACTCCACTTCAAAGTACTCAATGGCCTGCATCTGTCCCGTCCTTTACAAACCCCGATGCCAGCAGTGCCGAACCGACCGCACCAATGTACTGCGAGTGCGGCGGGACGACGACATTTATCTTGAGGAGTTCTCCCATCGCATGCACTAGCCCCTCGATAAGCGAGGTGCCCCCGACCATGATCACGGGCTCCTTGATGTCCACTTCCTGGAGCTGCTGCTCGAAGACCTGTTCGGCAACGCTGTGGCAGGCCGCCGCCGCTACATCCTCCCGGGTGCTGCCGGCAGCGAGGGCGTTTACGAGACTCTGGGTACCAAACACGATACAGTAACTGTTCATGGGTACCCGGCTGCCCATACCTTTCATCGCAAGTGGCCCGAGTTCCGTGATGTCGACACCGAGACGCTTCGCGGTCATCTCCAGGAACCGACCGCTTGCACCGGCGCAGATACCGCCCATCGTGAAGGTGCCCGGGATACCGTCCATGACCGTGATCGCCTTGTTATCCATGCCGCCGATATCGATCACGGTCGCCGGCCCGTGCTGCTTACCGGCAAGGTAAACCGCCCCTTTGGAGTTCACGGTCAGCTCTTCTTGGATCAGGTCGGCGTTGAAGTCTTTCCCGACAAGGAAACGACCGTAGCCGGTGGTGCCGATTGCCTGGACGTCTTCGAGTTTCATTCCCGCCTCGGCAAGCGCATGATCGACAACGTCGTGGGCGCACTTGAGTACCTCGGTTGTCGGCTGCCATCCTTTCCCGATGATCTTGTTGTCCTTCATCAGGATGGCCTTCGTAGTCGAAGAGCCGGAGTCGATCCCGAGCGTGATCCCTTCCTGAACCTCCCGGGCCAGAAGCGCTCTTCTCCGGGCAATGGTCGTGAGCGCCTCCATGCGGGTGAGGAGCGTTCCCGAAGTCGTGCGCTCGGTAAACGAGTAACTGACGACCGGGAGTTTCGAATGTTCGAGGATATAGCGCCTGAGTTCATTTCTCACGATCGCGGCTTCGGCACACCGGAAACAGGTTGCGATAAAAACGGCGTCGGCTTCCACCCGACCTTCGACAAGCGCCATCGCCCGTGCGATAGCGAGTTTTAAGTCAGGACTCCTGACTTCAAGGCCGAACTTGTCAAAGTCCCGCACGATATCCTTAAGAGCGACATCAGGGTAGAAGATCTCGCCATTGACGGATTTTGCCGCCTCGTCAATCTCATGCTGGACTCCTGAGTATTCCGCGCCGCAGGAGAGCTGGGCGATGCGTACCGGGGCTGTCATTTCTTCCCTCCGAGATCGACAAGGAACCGTTTGATTGCTGCGACAAACTGCGTGCCCTCGTCCTCGGTTCTTGGGTATTCCAGTTCGAGTCGTGGCATATCTTTTTGCCTGATTAAAAATTTCAGAAGTTCGTTTGTCCGTGCGCAGCCCATGCAGCCGAACGCGAGATCAGCGTTGTTGATGATGATTGCGGCATCGCATTCCTCAACCATCGGGCCGTAGAGTGCCATGCGCCCCCGCACGCCGCTCGGGACTTCCACGGCCGCCCAGTGGAGCCCTTTTTTTGGTTCTTCCGGTGTTATCTGGAGCGGTGCGGACTCAAGGCCCGGGGTCTGGACGCGTTCGCGGATCGCAATCGCAGAACCGAGCGGGGTGTGCCCGAACCGGGTTACCATATCTGAAAGGATCAGGCTTGTTGCGGGGTAGATGAATATTTTTGCCATGGTCAGGGCTCCTGTGCATCGATCATTTTCTTTAGGGTATAGACATCCAGACGGTGTGCGGAAAGTGTCTGAACCGGTGCCGGGACGGTCGCGGCATCGCGCGTGTCCAGTTCTTCAAGGGCGTGGGAGATGTAGGGAAGGATTCCCATCTCGAACTCGATCCCGTGGAAGCCGGGCCGTGCACCGCCAAGCGACGCCCGGCATCTCCGTGCATCGCCGGGCGGGAACCCCCGGTCCTTGACAAAGATATGCGCCGGGTCCATCATCCTGACTTCAGCGATCACCCGGTCGACGTCCACCTCCGCTCCCATGATGACTAGGCCAAAACAGTTCTCCTTGATCATCACGCTCTTTGCTACCTCGTACGCCCGGATCGCGACATCTGACGGGGTCACGTTGTACGATTCCACCACCACGTACCGGGTCACGGTCCCGACATTTGCCGGGTTGTAGTCAGTCATTGGTTCACCTCGCGGATATACACCGTCTGCCGCTCCTTTACACTTTTGAGTTTGCCTGTATCGATCACGCGCCCGATAATGTTGGTGCCTTCAAACGGCTCCGATGTCGGGCCGAACTCCCGGTTCGCTGATAACCGCACTCCCACAAGCCCGGTGCCTTTACGCGAATCGTTGGTGATGGCGAGGCTTGCGGCAGGGACTTCATCCGTCGGGCAGTTCTCGGGATAGATCTTGACGGTGGTCGGGATCTTCGGCTTGAAAAGGTACACATCGTCAAAGACAAAGAACGCCGGCATCATCCCGGCGTCGTGCTCCGCGAGCCCGGTGATCTTGCGGAACACGATGCAACTCTCCGGGGCACGTGCATCGTCAAGCACGATATCGACAACCTGCGCAAACGGCGCTGTCGTCACCTTTGCCGAACGTTCGGCAAGCACGTCAAGAGTCGTTCCCGGTTCCTGCGACACCACGATACGGTCTGCACTGTCTTTATCGATCGCAAGGGCGATCCCCCGGTTCGCGGCTACCTCCTTTGCCTCTTCAAGTGGCAGGCCAAGGAGATCGATGCGCGAAGGAATCACTTGGGTGGAGAGGATATCGCCTTCTTTTGCGAGTTTTACGAGTTCGATCCCGTGCACGACCTGCCCGACCACGCTGTGGGCCGGGCTGCTCGGGACATCAGCCCGGTAGATATACACGCCCCCGACCGAAGGCCCTCCCGTGCGCACAGTCACCGTGCCCTCCCGCCGCGGGCGTTTAAACTGGGAGGGAACATCGGTACCGACCAGTTTCTGGTCGAGGATATGGGTACTTGTCGCACGCCCGATCGTAAACCTCCCGGAATTGAGGGCGAGGAGCAGGTGCTCAACGCTTCCTGCCGCCTCGGTTGTGATTCGCTCCGGGGCATACCCCTGTGCCATCATATCGACCCGGGTCACGATCTGCATTCCCTCTTCGAGAGTGAGGGTCATGTCCGTGGTGGTAAACGACCGGCTGGTGTCAGCCCAGCTGATGACCGGCTCGGCTTTGGTCACCCGGTCGCCCGTCGCCCACCGGTCGAGCACGGCTTTCCCGCTCACGACCCGGCCGATAACGCCGCCGGTCTCATCGGCGCCGTGATCCGCGAGGTGGCGGCTTTTTGAAAAAATGAGGTACGACGTCTTCGGGTCGTATCCGCCGCAGCCGAGGATCACATCGCCCCGCTCATAGAGCCGTGGTTTGCGCTCCGGCCTGACATCAGAAAGAAACGGCCCGAATGCCGCTGCGTACCGGTCTGTCCAGTGGAGAGCGAGGCTTTTCTCCGCTTCCGGGTGTTCGAGTATATCCACCTCGCGGCCGGCCAGTTCGATCGTGATCTCCCCGGCGGTCGTACTGACCGTAATGCTCCCGGTCTTTTCCTGCTCCTGTGTTGCAGGCCGGATAATGGCGACAGCGCACCCGGCAGGTTGTCCGGGGACAAGTGTGGAAAGCGGTGTCCCCTTGCCGACTTCACGGATCTCCCCGTCAAGGTGAACACGGATCATGTGCCCCTCCCATCAGGCTGGAGGCTGGCTCATGACCCTGCGCTCATCATCGGTCAGGTGAGCAAGTACGTCAGCGGTCTTTCCTATCTCGACGATCTTCCCGCCCCGCATCAGGGCAAGCCGGTCGCAGATATCGCGCACGAACTCCATATCGTGCGAGACCACGATGAACGTCTCGTCGATCTCGTCCCGGGAGTGCATGATGGAATGCTTCACGTCGATCTTCGTGATCGGGTCCATGGTCCCGGTAGGTTCGTCAAGAATCACGATCTTAGGCTCCCTGATCAGCACCTGCGCAAGAGCGACCCGGTGGCGCTCCCCCTCGGAGAGCTGGGCCGGCATGCGGTCGAGGATCTCTTTGCTCTTCTCTTCAGAGAACCCGGCCATCTTTAACGTGACGATCGCCTTTCGCATGGCCAGCTCTTTTGGGAATTCAAGACCGATTGCATCGGTGAGGTTATCGAGCACGGTCCGGTGCGGGTAGAGGTCGTACTCTTGGTGCAGGAGGCCGATGTACTCCTTCGCCCGGCCCCTCTGGTCGACGCCGGGCTTGGTCATGTCCACCCACTCTTCACCGATCTTAATATTGATCTCCCCGCTCGTGGGCTCGATGAGGCCGGCGATGATCTGCGAGAGCGTCGTTTTTCCAGCGCCACTCTTTCCGATGATCCCGAAGATCTCCTTTGCATAGACCTCGAAACTGACGCCGTTTACTGCTTTTACGACACCCCGGTCGACAGAGATATAACGCTTGACGAGATCCCGTGCCTCCACGATCTTCTCTCCTGCTGCCGTGTGTTCGAAGGTCTCTGTATCGTCGCAGCCTTTCATGAACTCGTCGATCACTTCTTTTGGTGTACCGATCTTTGCGATGGAGCCATCGACAAGCAGGAGAGCACGGCTGGCCACGTCCTCAATCACCTGTGAGAAGTGAGAAGTGACGACGATACCCATATTGTTGGTCTTCGCCGCTTCCGCAAGCATCGTGTGGACAATTTTTGCCGTGCCGGGATCGAGTGTGCCGGTTGGCTCATCGGCAAAGAGTAAAAACGGCTCTTTTGCGAGCTGCCGGGCGAGCACGACCCGTTGCTTTTCGCCACCCGAGAGGTCGCGGGCGATATGCATCATCCGGTGGGAGAGCCGGACCTGATCGATGAGGTCGGCTGCCCGGTTGATGGCCTTGTCCTGCGGATAATCGATATCATCGAGTGCGTGGAGGACATTCTCGATCACCCGGTCATCACCGTACAGGGCGAACGTCCGCTGGAACATGATCGCCGTGCGGCGCATGACCCGGCGTTTCAGCGTCTCGTTTGTTTCGTTCCAGAGATCCACATCGATTGCCGCAAGCGTGCCGCCGCAGTGCGGGCAGGGTTTGCCGGCAGAACTTGCGACATCCATGTATTCGCAGCCCGGGCAGGCAGAAACGTGATAGACGATCCTGCCGGTTGTGGGCGGCTGGTCTACCCCGCGCATCAGGTGCATCAGTACGGTCTTGCCGGCACCGCTTCTTCCGATGATCCCCAGGATCTCTCCCTCGCTGATCTCGAATGAAATATTTTTGAGAGCATGCGTGCCGTCAAAATCCATACAGATATTGTCGACCGTGATCAGTGGAGCCTTCATAATTCCCTTGTACCTAATGTGATACTGGTGTCATATTACCTTTTATATCATGCACGCTGTCGTCACGATCGGGAATTACACAGGCTTTTGATCAGTCCCTGTATGATGGGCAGAACATCACTCACCTGGCTGATCACATAGTCTGCGGCCCTGAAAAGTTCCTCAGGACGATCGCCGGCTTGTTGCACGGTGAGTATGGCAGTATCGGCCTTTTTAAAAGCACCGAGATCGTTGATCCCGTCCCCGATCATGACGACATGGTCGTACTCGTTCTTGAGATCCATAACGATCTGCGCCTTGACCGAGGGCGTCGCCACCCCATAGACCCGGTCGCGGGGAATGCCAAGGTGATCTGCCATGATCTCCAGTTTTGTCGAACGGTCTCCGGATGCGATGAACGTAGGTATGCCCATCTTATGGAGGGCTGTGATCGTCTCTTTTGCCCCTTCAAACGGCCAGCCTCCGGCAGTTATGGTAAACTCAATAGATTTTTTGGCCATGTTGAGGATCGCTCCGCTGTTGAGCGTGAGCGTGGACTCGTCCTTGCACACCCGCCAGACATCGCGGATGCATTCCTGGAGATCGCCAACCCGAGTCTTTTTGTCGGTATACAACATGTCCCCGATCTCTTCGGCAGTCATAATCTTCCGGGTGCAGCTGATCCCGAATCCCACGTTGTTGTCTGAAAGATAGGTAGAGAGCAGCGTATCGGGTGGGGAGGTGATGATATGCTTGGAGTGGACCGGGATGACAATCAGGACACGGTCTGGAGAGGAGAAGGTGAGCGTCGTCGTCTCGATACCTGGCATGAGCACCTGTCGCGAGACGTCTTTTGCGACCCGGTACGTGTTTAAAAGCGTTCCGGCACTATCGAAAACCACGGCGACCGTCATCGTTTCACCCAGCAATAAACTCTATGTAGATTCCCCTCTTTTATTGAATCACTGAAATCTGATGATCGTATCTGAAACTGCAGACAAGATAAAGAGCATGGAGATCCGGGGGGCTGGAAGGATTGCCCGGGCCGTCGCAGAAGCCCTGCGTGATCATGCCCTCTCGGTCCGGGCTCCGACACGTGATACGTTCCGGTGGGAGATGGAGCATGCCGCATCCCTTCTCCTTGCCACCCGCCCGACCGCAGTCTCCCTGCCCAATGCCGTCCATATCGTTATGGCTGGTCTCGAAAATGCGAAGACCCTACAAGAGGCACAGGCCGGCGTGGTCCAGCGCGCTGATGAGTTCGTCAGATCCTCGCAGCACGCAGTAGAACAGATCGCAGGGTTCGGCGCGAGTCACATCCGTGACGGTGATGTGATCCTCACCCACTGCAACTCGGAGGCTGCGCTCGGGTGTATCATCGAGGCGCACCGGCAGGGTAAGGAGATCGAGGTCTTTGCGACGGAAGTCCGACCGAGGAACCAGGGGCTCATCACGATCCGGACCCTGAACGATGCGGGCATAAAAACGAATTTCATCGTGGACTCTGCGGTTAGGTCCTTCATCAACGAAGTCGATCTCGTGATAGTCGGGGCCGATGCGGTGACCGTGAACGGTGCGGTGGTCAACAAGATCGGGACAGCGCAGGTCGCCCACTCCGCCCGCGAGGCCCGGGTGAACCTGGTCGTCGCTGCCGAGACCTACAAGTTTGCGCCCCGCACGATCCTCGGGGAACTCATCCGGATCGAAGAGAGGGCCGGAAGCGAGGTGCTGCCCGATGAGATTGTCAGGACACTTCCCCATGTGACCGTGAGAAACCCGGCCTTTGACGTGACGCCGGCAGAGTATGTCGACCTGATCGTGACCGAGAAGGGAGCAATCCCCCCGCAGATGGCCTATGTCATCATCCGGGATTACCTTGGCTGGGGGATTGACGAGTTCCATACACCGTTCGGGCCGGCGGGTTTCAACGGGGAATAAGGTTCCCGTTTGTCCTGCCGCGAGCCGGCCGATGCGTTTATTGAGGGAAAGCCTCACAAAGAATAATGGATTGTCCGGAGTGCATCAGCACACCCGGATTAAGAACACAGTATCGGATCATCAGGGGATATGTGATGGAGATACCCTTTACCAAACTACAGGGAAACGGCAATGATTTTGTGCTCATTGATGAGTATGAGAGAGCGATCATTCCCGATGACATGAAGGCGCATTTTGCCGCTCTTTACTGTGACCGGCGGTTCGGGATCGGGGCAGATGGTATTCTGTATCTCCTGAAATCCACAACGTCTGATATACGGATGCGCATCTTCCAGCCCGACGAGAGTGAGGCGGAGATGTGCGGCAACGGGATCCGGTGTCTCGCCAAGTATGCGTTCGATGCCGGGTACATCAAAGAGTCATGCACGGTAGAGACTGTTGCCGGCGAAGTCGGTGTGGCTCTTCAGTATTCCGATGAGGATTTTACCGCGACAATCAGCATGTCCACGCCGAAATTCGAACGCAGGGATATTCCGGCCACCGGGGAGGGCGAATACCATGAGCATATCGGGGATTTCGATGTCTATGGGGTAAACACCGGTGTCCCCCACGCGGTGATCCTCGTTGATGCAGTTGACAGCGTCGACATCGCTCTGGCCGCCCCGCCGATCCGCCATCATGCTTCGTTTAAAAATGGAGCCAACGTGAATTTTGTGCAAAAGACCGGCGATGATTCTATCCGGGTGCGGACCTTCGAGCGCGGCGTGGAGGAGGAGACCCTTTCCTGCGGGACCGGTGCGACTGCATCTGCCGTAATCGTGCACCATCTCGGGTATATGGGCGATAAGATCCGTGTCGAGACCCAGGGTGGCCCGCTCACCATTCACTTCAACGGTGGCGTGAAGATGGAAGGCCCGGCTGCCACGGTTTTTTCCGGCGTTATCACGTATTGATCTTTTTTTTGTTTTTCCGTCATTACCGGAATCCGGCGAGGGTCACCTGCCGGGCCGAGCCGGAAAATGCCAGGTAGGGCAGCGCCCGTTTCAGGCAGGCACCGGACACACCGAGATCCCGGGGCGTCCGGATCGTACGGCGTTCCCGGGCCCGTATAATGGCGTGTGCGGTGACCGTCCCGATGCCCGGGACATGGAGGAGATCGGTAAACGATGCGGAATTGGGATCGACCGGTTCCCGGTTGCGGGCAAGGAGGGTTTTGGGGTCGTCGTTCCGGAGCGTGCCGTGATCGTCGAGCAGGGGTAGCAGTTCCGTCTTGTTAAAACCATACTCCCGGATGAGATAGTCCATCTGGTACCAGCGGCGCGAGCGCCAGGGATGCGTGCTTTCCCGCGAGGCCAGCCGGGTTTTTGGGAGCGCCTTAAATGATGAGTAATAGATCCGCGAGGGGAGCATCCGTTCGTAGAGCGCAGTGACACAGTTGAAGATCTCCTTATCGGTTTCTCCTGCCGCACCGATCACGAGCTGCGTGGTATGGTGTCCGGGTGCTGCATCAGCAATCCAGCCGAGCCGTTTTATGATATCACTGGCATAGTCCTTGATCCCAGATAGGACCCGGAGCCGGCTCTCACCGGTTGTTTCTACGTTGAGGCTGATCCGGTCCGCGAACCGCGCCGCTTCGCAGATATCCTCCCGTCGTGCCCCGGGAAGGATCTTGAGATGGAGGTATCCTGCGTACCCCTCGGTCCTGAGGATCCGGGCGGACTCGATGAGTTCACCCATCACGTCATCGGTGTCATACGGGATCCCGGAGGTGAGAAAGAGACCCCCGACAAGGTTTTTCCGGTACAGCCCAAGGAACGTCTCTGCCAGTTCGCGGGGGGCAAATGCGAGCCCCGACCGGTCGGCCCGGACAGGACAGTACGCACAGTCGTACGAGCAGCTCCCGTGGAGGAGCACCTTGAGCATCCGGTTGCAGCCGCCCGCGTTCTGGTTGTACGTGATGCAGGCCCCCGAGGTGAGCATCTGCAGGCACTCCCCCGGCATACAGATATCGTACTGGCTGCCGGACGTCAGTTTTGTCAGTTTCTCCCCGCACCCGGTCATGTATTCCCGGTTTACGGGTGTCGCATATAACGTGGCGGCGGGCGGGGTGTGAAAGTGACCGGTCCTTCCTGTCACCCGTTCATTTCAGGGAATTGGGCCGGTGTTTTGTTGGCACTCTGACCGTTCCGGTTGCGCCCCTCTTATTTCCCGGTCCGCTTCCGCTCACTGATATCTTCTACAAGAGCAAGTGTCGAGACAATGCCGTCGTCCCGATCCCTGAGTGGACTGACCGTCAGCGCGCCCCAGATTGCAGACCCATTCTTCCTGATATAGCGTTTTTCCGTGCGGTACCTGGGAATTTCACCGGCATAGAGTTTTTTGATTTCGGCTATATCCTGATCCACATGATCAGGATGGGTTATATCCGCAAATGTCAGGGTCAGCAATTCTTCGGCAGTGTATCCCAGCATCTCGCAGAACCTCCGGTTCACCATGGCAAACCGGTAATCCCTACCTACTATTGCCATACCGAGTGGGCCATCTTCGAATATTTTCCGGAACCGGTCCTCGCTCTCCCTGAGCGCCTCTTCGGTACGTTTGCTTTTGGTAATGTCGCGGGCTTCAACGATGAGCAACCGGACGCGGCCTTCGGGATTGAATACCGGTTTGATGGAAAAATCGACAAGCAGGGTGGTATTGCCGACACCCTGCAGTTCGGCTTCATACCTGACAAATTTACCCGAGGCCGCACTGCCGATGGCCTCCCGCAGCCTCTGCACCCGCGCCGCATTCCCCCGCCACCAGGGTGTCTCCCAGAAGGGGCGGTTGACCACATCTCCCCGTTGGGCACCCCCAAACTCCAGTGCAGTGTTATTGACATCAATGAGAATCCCTTCGGGTGTCATCATACCGGCGAACTGGAACGTACTGTCAAAGACAGCCCGGAGTTTCTCCCCGCTCTCCCTGAGCGCCGCCGCGGCGCGTTTTTGCTCCGTGATATCCCGTATGGTTCCCATGCTTGCCGGCCCCCCCTCGTACTGGATGAGCCCGGTATCAAGGAAAACAAAAACCCGGGTAGTGCCGTCGCATTTCAGCAATCTGCACTCATAGTTATCAGGCACGGTCCCGCCCCGCTGCCGGCAAAGGCCCCTGTCAAGTACCCAGTCCCGGTCCTCCGGCGCGATGTAATCCGCGAAATCATGCAGGATGAAATCCTCCGGGATGCCTCCGAGGATCCGGGCAAATGCCGAGTTGACATAACGGATCAGCCGGCCCTGTATGATGAACACACCGCTCTGGCTGTGTTCGACAAGAATCCGGTATTTCTCTTCTGAACGGCGCAGTGCTTCCATCAGTTCCTTGCGTCGGGTAATATCCCTGAATACAACTTGGACTGCGGGTTTTCCGGCATCGAGAAAACCTGTGGCGACGACTTCGACATCAACAGCCTTTCCATTGAGGCGTAAGAATTTTTCTTCGACAGCATCGACGGCAGTCACAGAATCCCATTTGTACATCGCTGCAATTCGCTCCCGGGCAATATCCCGGGAATCAGGATGGACAAAGTCGAAAATGTTTTTTCCGATGAGTTCTGACGGTGTCGATGCGCCGGCGAGGTTGGCTGCAATCTGGTTTGCGAGAGTAATGATGCCGTCCTGGTGGACTACGACCGCATCAAACGAATGCTGCAACAGCCTGCTGTAACGCGCTTCGCTGTTTTTTAACGTTTCTTCTGATTGTTTCCGCTCTGTGATGTCACGGGCCACACCGAGAACAGACTGTACCGATCCATCAGGGTTCATGAGCGGCACAAGGACATGATCGAACCACCGTATCCCTCTGGCAACCGGTATTGGCCCTTCGTTACGAGCAGGAATCCCGGTGGCAAAAATATGCTCAAGCACTCTTTTCTGTCGCTCTGCCACATCGGCCGGGAAAAAGAGAGACCGTGCGCTTCCTGTTATCTCCCCTGGGGTTTTCCCGAACATCGTTGCGCCAGGACTGTTAACATACTCGACCCGGTCGTCCCGACCTATCACGTAGACAAGGTCACTCGAAGATTCGGCAAGCATGCGGTACCGCTCCTCGCTCTCCCGCAGCATCTGCTCAACCCGCTTCCGCCCGGTGATATCTTCAAGGATGACCGAGACACCTTTCTGCCCGTTGTCAAGTGCCGTCGGAGCGATCCGACAGAAGAAGATAGTCTCTCGGTTTGCGGGAGCGAGTTCACCGCTCCACTCGGTGCCGTCGAGCCCCGCTTTTACCTGCACGAGAAACCTGCCAAAGAGATCGTCAAATGCCGTCACTACAGGAGTGTATTCGATATTTTTCCCGACCAGATCCTGCACCGGTGTGGCAAGAAAGTGTGCAAATGCCTCGTTTACAAAAACAATTCTCAAACTGCTGGAGAGCTGCATGATGAGCTCGGAGGAGATAGAAAGTACCGCTGAGACAGGGACGCGGTGTGCGAGCGCGTAGATCTTGGCCATCCCGAAGTGGCGCATCTCCACCTGACCCGATATGAGCAGTTTGTCGAGATATCTTCCTGCGGTGTTCCGGTTAATATGGATCTCGCGGACGATGTCGGTGATACTCAGGCCCTGCGGATTTTTGGCCAGGACGTCCTTGATCTGTGCGATGATCTCCCAGCTCACAACCATTAAAGAATTAATATTGACTCAAAAAGATATTAATTAATAGTCCAGTATTTCCCGTTTTTCAGGGACCTGTCCCGGAGTTCATCCTCGAACCGGAAATACCGGCGTTACTCTTTTGCCCGGATCCCGTCCTGCACGATCTCGAAATCGAAGCTGGCACCCTCAGGCCGGGACCGGTGTTTGACGAGCGTTGCCCGTCTCCAACCGGGTGCTTCGAGACGATCCAGCCGGATGATCGCTTTTGAGATGTGTTCAAGCGACGTCCCGCCAAGACCGGCAAATGTATTTCTCATGGTGTCCATGTAGACCTGGTTAGTGACGAGTACCGAAAGTTCGTACCGTTTCGCATACCCGAGGAGCTGGAGCATTTGCCGGGTGAGCATCTGCATAGCGTCCCGCCCCTTTTCGAGGTCGGTGCGGTACAATGCCGTTGCGGAGTCAAGGACAAGCAGACCGGGCTTGTGCAGTTTGAGGACTTTGTCTGCCTCGGTGATCATGCTGCCCTGCTGCTCGAAATCGATGGGCTCAAAGAGGAAGAGCCGGTCGGCGATCACATCGGTGTCGCTACCGGCAACTTGGCGGAACCGCTCGATCGAGAAGCCTTCGGAATCGATGAAGACCACCGATCCCCCTGCCCGCAGGCAGGAGACAGCCGCAATCATGCAGAGCGTGCTCTTGCCACTAGCAGGGCCGCCGTAGAACTGGGTGATGGTACGGAGTTCGAACCCCCCGCCGAGCAACCGGTCGAGGGCCGCATTCCCGCTCGTGAGCCGGTCGGTCTTCATGGGTCACCTGGGCCGGGATCCTGCTTTTTTTCCCACGTCACTTTCCACGCAGCAGTTTCAATGGCGCGGAGCACGTCACGCACCGGCAGATCCAGCTCCGCAGCCCAGTCCCGGGCGGTATCGAATTCGGCCTTGAGCGTGTAGATACGCCCGTCCATCCACCCGCACTTCACCGACAGGTATTTTTTGTGCCCGGCGATCTCCACCTCCACCTCTGCGATCGTGCGCTCTGCGACAAACCGGTGGACAGCCGGGATGCGCCGGACCCCGAGCGTGCCCAGCTCGCGGGCCATGAGCCGTGCAAGGCCGGCGCTTGTTTCCGGGAGGGCGATGACCGTGACAAGGTATCCCGGCCTGCCTTTTTTCATGACGATCGGTGTCGCGCTCGCGTCCCGCGCCCCTGCGGCCATGAACCGGGCCAGAGCTTCCCCGATCACTTCGCCGCTCACATCGTCAACGTTTGTTTCAAGGAGGTCAACCGTGTCCTGAGGCGGTGCGCCGGTCGTCTCTACCACCATCGCCCGGAGCACGTTCGGGGAGTGCGGTGTGTCCCGGCTCCCGGCCCCGTAGCCGACAGCCTGGATCGTATACCCTCCGAGATCGACCGCTACAATCGAGGAAAATTCTGCGAGCAGGGCGGCACCGGTCGGCGTGCAGAGTTCCCCGTCATCATCTCCCTTCATGGTCACAAGTCCCGACTCTTTGAGGATCGCCACCGTTGCAGGAGCCGGGATCGGGATGGTGCCGTGCGAACCGGTGGCCGTGCCCGACCCCAGAGCGAGCGGGAGCACCGCGACACCGTTGACACGGAGCGTGGAGAGGGCGGTACAGGCGCCGATCACGTCAGCGATTGCATCGTCTGCCCCGACTTCGTGGAAGTGGACGTGGGCCCCGTGGACCTCCTCTTCTGCCGCGTTGATTCGCGAAAAGACCCGGCGTGCCATCGCGAGCGCTTCCGGTGGTACGTGCGGGGCGGCCTCATCGAGCCGCTTATAGACATCAGAAAGCGACCGATGTGCCGGGGTGGCATGGGTGTGAACTTTTACTGCTTGGATCCCGGTCCGGGTCACGGTTTCAACCGTCGGCTCCGCGACAACGGTCCGCATCGCGGCAGCGACGCGTTCCCGGTCGGCCCCGCAGTCGAGCAGGGCAGCTGTGATCATATCACCTGCTGCGCCGTGGAACGGGTCAAAAACAAGGACTCGCATTTACAGTACTTATAAATCCCTGCGTATATGACCTTTAAGGTAATGCCTGAAGTGCAACTGAAGGTCGATTCCGCGTATCCCGGCGATCAGGGCGGGGGAAAAGCGCGGCTCGATCCTGAAACCATGCTCCTTCTGAAAATTTCACCAGGGGATCTCGTGGTAATCGAAGGGAAACGCCGGACCGTGGCAAAAGTCTGGCGCTCCCTTGTCGAAGACTGGAACCAGCGCAAGATCCGGATCGACAATTTTACCCGGATCAATGCCGGTGTAAGCATCGGGGATACGGTCAAGATATCGACGCTCTCCGAGGAGATAGAGGCAAAACGGGTTGTGCTCGCTCCTCCCGAAGACCTCCCCAAGAAAATACCGATTGCCAATAATCCGCACGTGATTAACGGCCTCTTGGATTTCCCGGTCGTGAAAAACGACTCGATCCCGATCATGCTAGGCCTGCCCTTTGTCCAGCCGCAGATCGTCGCGTTCAAGGTCGTCGAGATCGAGCCCGAAGAAGCGGTCATCATCACGAAAAATACCTCGGTCGAATTTTCGGACAAGCCGGCCGCGGGATTCGAAGGAGTCAAACGCTTCAGTTACGAGGATATCGGGGGTTTAAAGGACGAGCTCCAGCGCCTCCGCGAAACGATCGAACTGCCCCTCCGGCACCCGGAGCTTTTCCAGAAACTGGGGATCGAACCACCCAAGGGCGTGCTTCTCTACGGTCCTCCGGGGACGGGAAAGACGCTGATTGCAAAGGCGGTGGCAAGCGAGAGCGGTGCGCACTTCATCTCGATCGCCGGCCCCGAGGTCATCTCGAAATATTACGGTGAGAGCGAACAGCGTCTCCGCGAGGTATTCGAGGAGGCGCGGGAGAACGCCCCCTCGATCATCTTTATCGACGAACTGGACTCGATTGCACCCCGGCGCGAGGAAGTGACCGGGGAAGTCGAGCGCCGGGTCGTCGCCCAGCTCCTGACCATGATGGACGGTCTCGAAGAGCGCGGGCAGGTCGTCGTGATCGGTGCTACGAACCGGGTGGACGCGATCGATGCGGCCCTGCGTCGGCCCGGCCGGTTTGACCGGGAGATTGAGATCGGGGTCCCGAGCGAAATAGACCGGATCGAGATCCTAAAGATCCATACCCGGGGCATGCCTCTTGCGGAAGACGTGAGCCTGAATGTGCTTGCCCAGCAGACCCACGGGTTTGTCGGTGCTGACCTTGCAGCGCTTGCCCGCGAGGCGGCAATCCGGGCTCTGCGCCGGTACCTTCCTGATCTCGATCTTGATAAGGAGGAGATCGATCAGGAAACCCTTGACAAGCTCCGCGTGCTCGCAAGCGACTTCCGGAGCGCCCAGCGTGACGTCGGCCCGAGCGCGATGCGCGAAGTGATGCTCGAGGTTTCGCACGTGAAGTGGGATACGGTCGGCGGGCTTGACGCGGCAAAGACCGAAGTCCGCGAAGCAGTCGAGTATCCCCTGACCCATCACGATCGCTTTGACGAGCTCGGGATCGTACCGCCCCGGGGCGTGCTGCTCTACGGCCCTCCGGGGACAGGAAAAACCCTGATCGCAAAGGCCGTAGCAAGTGAGAGCGGCGCCAATTTCATCCCGGTGCGGGGACCGCAGCTCCTCTCCAAGTGGGTGGGCGAGAGCGAACGGGCGGTTCGCGAGATCTTCAAGAAGGCCCGGCAGGTGTCGCCATCGATCATCTTCTTTGACGAGATCGATGCGCTCGCCCCGGCCCGGGGGACTTCGAGCGACTCGCATGTGATCGACAACGTACTCAACCAGATCTTAACCGAGATGGATGGCCTTGAAGAACTCAAGGATGTCGTGATCATGGGCGCGACCAACCGGCCGGATATCGTCGACCCGGCGCTCCTGCGGGCCGGCCGGTTCGACCGGCTCGTCTACATTGGTGAGCCTACCTTAGAGGACCGCAGGAAGATCATCGGCATCCATACGCAGTTCATGCCGCTCGAAGGTTCGGCGCTCGAAGAGATCGTCGGCCTGACCGAAGGGTACACCGAGGACACGCTCGGGGAACTGGTCGAGAAACTGGGGAAGGACGCAAAAATTACTGCGGGCACCGTAAAGGCTGTGATCGTGCCGGTAAAGGATGCGAGTGCAGGTGTTTCGAAAGGTGCGAGGCGGCGGAGGCTGGTTGACCTGTTGCACGAGAAGAACCTCACGTTTGAGGATCCTGTACGGGATGCAAACCTTGGGTCTCTTGCCCAAATAACTGAGGGATTCGTGGGCGCAGATCTCGAAGCGCTCTGCCGGGAGGCCGGGATGTTTGCCCTGCGGGATGGCGCTTCAGTTGTGACCCCCCAGCACTTTTCGGAGGCGCAAAAGAAGGTGCACCCGACTATGAACGACAACCTGCGGGACTACTACGGTAAGATCCAGCAGCACTTCAAGGGTGGGCTGCCAAAGAAGGTTCAGCCGCCGGAATACCAGTAATTTTTTTTTATTTTTGTGTTTCGCTGATTGGATCGTTGATCAATTCATTCTCATTGAAGATCCAATGATCGTGAGTATCACTTCTGTGAATGTGGCATATTTGTTTTACCGGGTTGTCCGGGGCCGGACACTTTTTGTTGTTCGTCCGGGATGATCCGGATCGCACCATGCAAAATGCTGACACCCGATACACACCGACTGGATGGAGCGGGGACAACCTTCAGGGAATGGATCCGGTTTCTTTGTCGGATCGTACCGATCATTCTTTTTTCGTTTAAATGATCCATCCGGTTTTAATTCACAGACATACCGGTCTTTGCACATGCCAAATTCCATATTGAGCATGCAGTAGCCTTCGACCGTGATGTAGTTCCAGGAATGAACAGTCGGATACTCATCATCCCTTTTGCCAGATTTTTTCATTACCGGACCGGATTTTTCCTTACTGCACCAATGGGTTTGTGGTTGATTAGATCTGTCGGGGCAACTCAATCGTCAGGGTAGTCCGCGAACTATTGATCCCCTCATCACGTGAATCGTTTTACACCTTGGAAGACCGGATCCAAAGTCTGTTGTTCCCTGCCTCCCGGTTCCGACTGTCAAACCCCCTCAGGATCTTGATAAAACGCCCGTAAAACCGTCCGATTGCTGCCCCCAAAAATCTAGTCGTTTTAAAGCCCCCGTTTTAAAAAATAAGCGAAAATTAAGCCCCATATAATGCCCGCAAACGGCCCATAGCGGCCTTCCGGCAGCCTCTTTTTCCGGGATCATGCAAACACCCGTACGACCATGAGATCGGCCCAAAAAACGCGAATGCGCGAACCGTTTAATTCGTCCGATTTCCAAAATAACCCTTATTTGGGTTTATTTTTAAAAGAAGCCCTATACGGGCTCCGTTTGGGTACCGAAAGGGTGAATCCGGGCTCAAATTGGGCCCGGATGGGTTAAGCTCCGGATCGGTTCTTTGGGGATCAGATAGGTATCGGGAGGCCTTTCTCTCCTGGGGGGAACCCCGGTAAAAAGATCTGCTGGATCCTTATTCGTTATACCGGCGCTCGTTGATCTTTGCAGCCATAATAAAATCGTTCAACGTCAGGCCGCCGGCCGGGTACGTGTAATATCCCACATCTACGAATTTTCCTTCCCGCATGGCGAGATCCGGGATGTGGCCCTCTTCAACGGACATCGTCAGCACATCGTTTAAAAATTCGATGGACT
>NZ_JBAVMX010000038.1:0-2009 GCF_049690535.1 Methanoregula sp.
GCGGCTTCGATCATCTGGATGCCCATGATTGCATTGTCGTAGAAGAGCTGGGCGGGGTAAGCCTGGTTGTATCCGATCCCGCCGACCCGTGCGGCAAGGTGGATAACGATATCCGAATCCTTTACCACATCCACACAATTTTCCCAGACCCGCAGATCAACCGCACGGCTCCGGGGGATGTTAATATCTTCTTTTCTCACTCCTTTTTGTAAGAGATCCTTGACTACCTGCGAACCAAAGAACCCTGCCCCACCGGTAATAAGAATTTTTTTATCAGACCAGAATGTCATTGCAAGCACCTGCAGGAAAGCCTGTGTCGTGAGGAGACCCGGCTAAACCTGTGCATAACGAGGACTGGTAAAACTAGGTTTTTCAATCCACTTAATGACCACAGCTTTTTTAAAATGTTCCCGTTCAGTCGCACTTCCACCACCGGTGCGGGAACTTTTTCCTGACAATCCCCTCGCCTTTGCCGATAGGATCCAGACCGGCAGATTTCATATCCGCATCTACCATGATCTTTACGAGATCGGCAAATTTTATGGTCGGTTTCCAGCCGAGAACCTTCGCAGACTTCTTTGCATCTGCAACAAGCACTTCAACTTCTGTCGGCCGGAAATATTTCGGATCGATCCGTACGTGTTCTTCAACGTCGAGTCCTGCGTATTTAAACGATTCATGTAAGAACTCGCGGACAGAATGCGTCTCCCCGGTCCCGATAACAAAATCATCCGCTTTTTCCTGCTGGAGGATCCGCCACATGCATTCGACGTACTCCGGGGCAAATCCCCAGTCCCGCTTTGCATCGAGATTTCCGAGATAGAGATAGTTCTCCTTCCCTGCGAGGATACGGGCAATCGCCCGGGTGATCTTTCGGGTGACAAACGTCTCGCCCCTGCGGGGGGACTCGTGGTTGAAAAGAATGCCGTTCGATGCAAAGAGATTGTATCCCTCCCGGTAGTTCCGGGTCATCCAGTAAGAGTACACCTTCGCGCAGGCATACGGGCTGCGCGGGTGGAAAACAGTGGTCTCACTCTGTGGAGGGGATGCCGCACCGAACATCTCGCTCGATGAAGCCTGATAAAACTTCACGGGGTTGTTGCTTCGGCGGATTGCTTCAAGAAGCCGGGTCGTCCCAAGGGCCGTAACATTACCGGTATACTCGGGGGTATCGAAACTGACCCGTACATGACTCTGTGCACCCAGATGATAGACTTCATCCGGCCGGATATTGTACATCACGTTTGCGATCTGTTCGGAATCAGAGAGATCACCGTAATGCAGGAAAAGACGAGCATTTGGTTCGTGCGGATCGATATAGATGGAATCGATCCGGCTTGTGTTAAAGGTGGATGACCGCCGCACCAACCCGTGAACTTCGTACCCTTTACTGAGCAGCAGTTCGGCAAGATACGACCCGTCCTGACCGGTGATCCCCGTAATGAAGGCTTTCTTTGTCATGATGCATCAAGCGTAACTACATATGAAATCCAAGGAAATTTCAAGGTATTGGATATACGTGCGGGATACTGACCAAAATTAAAACAAGCGGATGAATAAATAAAAGAAAGCCTCAGCCGTGATTTGAACACGGGACCTGCTGATTACAAGTCAGCCGCTCTGCCAACTAAGCCACTGAGGCGCCATATACAATAGGCATTTACTGGTAAAAAATGTGGCGTTATCCCGGGAGATCTTTCGGTAAAAAAGATCCAACAGATCACCTGAATTCGTGCAAAAATAAACACGGTCCCGAAGCCATCCCTCACAACAAATGCCCATGATTTTTCCCGGGTCACAGCATGTTCAATTCCAAATACATTATACGCACCGGAACGGAGTAATCTAACAACGAATGGCTCAGCTGACCGTGGATATCGGGGGACGGGCGGGCGTTGACTGCCGGGGATTCTGCGAATACTGTTACTTCAGGAAAGTAAAAACAACCCGGGCCTTCGGCTGCCGCTACTGCCTGCCGTTCAAAAAAGGCTGTGATTACTGCACGCGGG
>NZ_JBAVMX010000039.1:0-14350 GCF_049690535.1 Methanoregula sp.
TCTCCTGCTCGCGGAATCCCACGATTGCACGTTTGTTATCGATCACAAGCGTGGGAAACGATCCGCTGGGATTCCACCGCTCTACTGAATCCATTACCGAATCCTGTTCTTTTCCTTCAAGCAGATCGACATAATCGTAATCGAATGCAATGCCGAGTTCTTCCAGCAGTACCTTCGTTTTGTGGCACCACTGGCAGGTCGAGAGTGCGTACAGCATGACGGCGCCCTTGTTTTTTCCGTTCACGTGCGTTGGCGTTGTAAACCACCTTTTAGTGAAAGAAAATTGAGGCCTGTACTATATAACAATGGGGATACGGGCCAGCATATGTTCAGAAGTGAGAGTCTGGGATTGTGTCGTGCCCTGATGTGCAGATGAATCTCAAAAGATGTTCAGGAGGATTTGTCGGGTTTGTTCGTTGGCTCATGGCGGCAGAATCTCAGTGCTCAAAGGAGGCCGGTGAGTGGTAACCAGGGGGTTTGTTCTGTCCTTTGCATCAGCGTTAATAACTAATCCGGCACATAAAGTATGGACATCATGAAGGCGGTTCTGGGATTCGAAGACGGGGACTTTGTTGTCGGCGAAGGATTCGGGGTGAAGGGTGAATGTGCAGGAGAACTGGTCTTTAACACCCAGATGACCGGTTACATGGAATCTCTTACCGATCCGAGTTATTTCGGTCAGATCCTGATGTTCACCTTTCCCCAGATTGGCAACTACGGTGTCGATCCCGAAAATTTCCAGAACCCGCGCGTATGTGCACTCGGGTGTATCGCAAAAGAGATCTGCGAGAAACCCGAATATGAGCCTTCCATCAGAACTTTTTTTGAAGAAAATAACCTCCTTGGGATGACCGGTGTCGATACCCGTGCGCTGACCATCAAAGCCCGTGTGCACGGTACGATGCGGGCGGCCCTCGTGGTGGGAAGCGATGACGGTGCCTATGCAGTTGCACGTGCACAAAAGACGCCGACCATCTGCGATATCGTCCCCATCCCCGAGGTTTCCTGCAAGGAACCTTACCATATTCCCGGCACCGGGAAACGAATCGCCGTCATCGATCTCGGGATCAAAAAGAACATGCTCACCAGCCTTTCAAAACGGAACGGGGATCTGTACGTTTTTCCGTATAATGTCACCGCAGACCAGGTAATGACCTGCAAGCCTGATGCCCTTTTTGTGAGTAATGGCCCCGGGGACCCAAAACAGGCCCCGGATGCGATCCGCTGCATACAGGATCTTCTCGGGGACCTCCCGATTTTTGGGATCTGCATGGGCAACCAGGTCTCAGCGCTTGCGCTTGGCGGGGATACCTACAAACTCAAGTTCGGTCACCGGGGTGCAAACCAGCCGGTCCGGTACAAAGATGGCCGGATCTTTATTACCACCCAGAATCATGGTTTTGCGGTAGACGCCGGGTCCCTGCCGGAAGGGTGCCATGTTACCTACACGAATGTCAACGACGGCACCGTAGAGGGGTTCGAGAACGAAGACCTGTGCCTGACCACGGTGCAGTTCCACCCTGAAGCACATGGGGGACCACGGGATACCGAGGTACATTTCTTTGACGCACTTTTCCGGAGGCTGGCGTAAATGCCCCTGCGGACAGATATTAAAAAAGTGCTGATTATCGGATCGGGACCGATCCAGATCGGTCAGGCCGCCGAATTCGATTTCTCCGGATCCCAGGCCTGCCGATCCCTCCGGGAAGAGGGTATCAAGATTGTCCTTGTCAACTCCAACCCGACGACGATTATGACCGACCCGGAGATGGCAGAAGCGATCTATATCGAACCGTTACGGGCCGACATTATTGCAAAGATCATCGAAAAGGAGCACCCGGACGGTATTCTCTCCGGGATGGGTGGCCAGACCGGACTTAACCTCACGGCGGAACTTGCCGAGATGGGGGCACTCAAAAATGTTGAGATCCTCGGTACTCCACTCGAAGCGATCTACAAAGGTGAGGACCGGGAGAAATTCCGGGATCTCATGAATGAGATCGGAGAGCCGGTCCCCAAAAGCATGGTGATCAACACCTTAAGCCAGCTCGATGACGCAATTGCAAAGATCGGTCTCCCTGCGGTTGTGCGCCCCGCATATACCCTTGGGGGAGCCGGTGGCGGCATCGGCCGGACACGGGAAGAACTGATCCGGATCGTCGAAATGGGACTCTCCCGGTCCCGCATTCACCAGGTACTTATCGAGCAGAGCGTGATGGGCTGGAAAGAACTGGAGTTCGAGGTGATGCGTGACTCGACGGATACCTGTATCATCGTATGCAGCATGGAAAATGTCGATCCGATGGGAATTCATACCGGGGAGAGCGTAGTCGTTGCACCTATCCTGACGCTCCGCGATGATGAATACCAGATGATGCGCAGCGCTGCCATCCACATCATCCGTGCCCTTGATGTGCAGGGCGGCTGCAATATCCAGTTTGCGTTTAAGAACGGGGAATACCGGGTCATCGAGGTCAACCCCCGTGTCTCCCGGTCATCAGCTCTTGCCTCGAAAGCGACCGGGTATCCTATCGCACGTGTTGCTGCCAAAATCGCGATCGGACTGCACCTGGACGAGATCAAGAACTCGGTTACCGGGTGTACCGCAGCGTCGTTCGAACCGACCATCGATTATGTCGTGGTAAAGGTGCCCCGCTGGCCATTCGACAAGTTCAAGGGTGCGGACCGGACGCTCTCAACTTCCATGAAGAGCACCGGGGAAGTGATGGCGATCGGGAGAACGCTTGAAGAGGCGTTCATGAAGGCCAAGCGTTCGATCGACACCGATGTACGGTCGCACACAAGCCAGAGCGAGATCCGGATGATCCTCTCCCGCCCGACCGATGAGCGTTTCCACTGCCTTTTCGATGCGTTCCGGCAGGGCTTTACCATTGATGAGATCGCGCACCTCACCGCCATCACGCCGTTTTTCCTTGAGAAAATCAAAAATATTGTTGACCTTGAAAAACGCCTTGCCGCCGGAGGAAGCGACGCTGATATCTTCCTTGCAAAAACCTACGGGTTCCCCAATACCGAGATCGCGTTACTCACAGGAAAAGAAGCAGATTCGATTGAAGAACTGGTGGGCGCCCCGGTCTACAAAATGGTGGATACCTGTGCCGCGGAATTCCCGGCCTGCACACCCTATTTCTACTCAACCCGGGATGCGACAAGCGAAATTGTCCGGGACAAACGGCAGAAAGTCCTCATTCTCGGTTCAGGACCGATCCGGATCGGTCAGGGTATCGAGTTCGATTATTGCACGGTACACGCAGTAAAAGCGCTGCGGGAAGAGGGCGTGGAAGTCCATATCGTGAACAACAATCCTGAAACCGTATCAACGGATTTTGATACATCGGACCGCCTCTTCTTTGAGCCGATGCAGCTTGAGGACGTCATCAACATTCTCATGACTGACCAGTACTGCGGGGTAATGGTGCAGTTTGGTGGCCAGAATGCGGTAAACCTCGCTGTTCCCCTTGAAAAGGAAATGAAACGACGGGGCCTTTCCACAAAGATCCTCGGTACATCCCCGGATGCAATGGATATTGCCGAGGACCGGGACCGGTTCAGCGTTATGCTGACGAAGTTGCAGATCCCAAGCCCGGCCAACAGTTCAGCCTATTCAGAAGCTGAAGCAAAGGATAAGGCAGAGAAGATCGGTTACCCGGTGCTTGTCCGGCCCTCCTACGTGCTCGGCGGCAGGGCGATGGAGATTGTCCATAATACGGCAGAACTTGAGACCTACATGAAAGAGGCAGTAAGGGTGAGCCAGCATCACCCGGTGCTGATCGATTCGTATCTGAGGAACGCGGTTGAGCTCGATATCGATGCGGTCTGCGATGGAGAGGAAGTCCTCATCGGCGGCATCATGGAGCACATTGAACAGGCCGGCATTCATTCCGGGGACTCTGCCTGTGTCATCCCGACCCAGTCCCTGTCTCCGGAGATTGTCGCGACCGTTCGTGAATATACCAAAAAGATTGCGCTCGGCCTCGGCGTTGTGGGTCTTGTCAATATCCAGATGGCAGTAAAGGACAATGTGGTCTATATCCTTGAGGCAAACCCCCGGGCGAGCCGCACCGTTCCGTTCGTCTCAAAAGCGACCGGTCTTCCCATCGCAAAGATCGCTGCAAAGGTAATGATTGGGAAAAAACTGTGCGATCTGGGATTCCACGAGAAAAAGATCAACCACGTCGCGGTAAAAGAAGTGCTCCTGCCGTTCAACAAACTGGCCGGCGTCGATACGATGCTCGGGCCTGAAATGAAAAGCACCGGGGAAGTTATGGGGATCGATTATGATTTCGGGCTCGCCTTTTACAAGGCCTGTATCTCGGCAGATAACGAGCTCCCGCTCAAGGGAAACGTTTTTGTCTCGGTCAACATCGAGCAGAAAAATGAAGTGATCCCGATTGCCCGGCGCATGCGTGATCTTGGCCTTACCCTGTACGGCACAGAGGGCACCGTGGACTATCTGCATGAGGCAGGTGTGGAAGCGCACCTCGTGCGGAAGGTGCAGGAAGGATCCCCCAATGTGCTCGACATGATGCATCATGGTGAGATACGGCTTATCATCAATACCCCCCAGGATCGGCAGTCCCGTCAGGACCATTATCAGATCATGCGGGCGGCAGTCGATTTCGGTATCCCCTACATCACGACACTGCAGGCAGCGCGTGCAGCGGCGCTTGCGATTGATGCGATCAAACGCGAGAAGATGACCCTCGAACCGATCAGCCACTACCTCACATAATTCCGACGTGGCTTTTTGTTTACACTTTTTTTTAACAGGTTCCGGGCAAATCTACCGGTGACCCGGAAGCAGCCAGTATAGTATTCTAATAGAATATCCTTATATACCGAGATAACAAAAAAACATGCATGAAGAAGTTAATTGTTGTTCTTGTAGTCCTGTTTATCGGGATCCTGTTTGCGGGATGCACATCCCAGTCGGCAGCTCCTGCGGCAACCCCGACGCCAACAGAAGTTCCAATAACGGTTGCAATCCCTGTTCCGACCGCAGTTCCGACTCCAGTTGCCACGCCAAATGTAACGGCAAATGTAACGGCAAATGTAACGGCCACACCGACTCCCACACCCGCTCCTGCGAATGTAGTCATGATCACGTTTACACAGGGTCTGTCAGTAACCCCGGGTGCGACAATCATGGTGCCGGCGGGTACGATTGTTTCCTGGTATAACAATGATAAGTTCAACCCCCATGGTGTCCAGGCAATCGGTGCGACGACAGGTCAGTATTTCGGCGATATGGCAGCACATTCGATTGCTTATGGCAAGACGTATAACGTAACGTTCAGCCAGAAGGGATCGTACGATTATGCCACCGTCTTCCAGCCGCAGATTAAGGCAAAAATCATTGTAGATTAAGGCAAGCTGATATCTGAGTTCAGGGGAATCCATCTCCTGAACAATCCATTTTTGTTCTTGGCGTAATAGCGCTTTTTTTTAAAGGTCTGGCTGAAATCTTTTCAGGAGACAGCCTTTGTAAATATATGGTGAGACATCCAACCAGATGATCTGACAACTGGGAGTATCCATTATGGGAAAAGGTACTGTCGTACTTGCATATTCCGGAGGGCTTGATACCTCCATCTGTATCCCCCTTTTGAAAGAACGGTATGATTACGATCGCGTGATTACGGTCGCTGTCAATGTCGGCCAGAGGGACGAGGAGATCGATGTGGCGACAAAAAAAGGTCAGAAACTCGCCGATCGTCACTATACCATCGATGTCCGGAAAAGATTTGTTGAAGAACAGATCTTCCCGGCCATCAAGGCGAATGGATCCTACGAGGGGTACCCGATGGGTACTTCACTTGCCCGGCCCCTTATCGCGGAAGAAGTCGTAAAGATCGCAAAGAAAGAAAAGGCGGCTGCGATTGCCCACGGGTGTACAGGAAAGGGAAATGACCAGTTGAGGTTTGATTTTATTATCCGCGCAGCCGGCCTCGAAGTTGTCGCACCGATCCGTGAACTGAACCTGACCCGGGACTGGGAGATCGAATACGCTAAGGAGCACCGGATCCCGGTACCGGTTAAAAAGAGCAAGCCATGGAGCATGGACGAGAACTGCTGGAGCCGGAGCATCGAAGGTGGCAGACTCGAGGAACCGGCGTTCCACCCGCCAGAAGAGATCTACCTCTGGACAGTCTCGCCGGAAAAGGCCCCGGCAAAATCGGAAAAGATTACCCTTACCTTTTCCAGGGGGATTCCGGTTGAATTAAACGGGAAAAAACTCTCCGGCTATGACCTGATCCAGAACCTCAATATCCTTGCCGGCAGGCACGGTGTCGGCAGGAACGATATGATCGAGGACCGTATCCTCGGACTTAAGGCACGGGAGAATTACGAACATCCCGCAGCGACGGTTATCCTTGCCGCCCACCATGATCTTGAAAGCCTAGTACTTACCCGGCAGGAACTGGCATTCAAGCGAATGGTGGATGACAAATGGTCGGAGCTCGCGTATAAGGGTCTTGTATACGAACCCCTCTATGCCGCACTCAACGCGTTTATCGATACCACGCAGGAGCGGGTGAACGGCAGCGTTGATCTCGAACTCTACAAGGGAAGTGTCCGGGTGCTCGGCCGCAGTTCCCCGCAGGCCATTTACTCCGGGGATCTCGTCTCCTTTGACAGTTCATCCATCGATCAGTGCCACGCAATCGGTGTCTCCCAGTATTTCGGGATACAGGCACGCCTTGTCCATGCCATGAAACAAAAAAAGGTACAACGAAAATAATTCTTTTCATGTGTGTACGGCAATCTCCCCTTTTTTCTCCTGTTTTTTAACGCCACAAAAAGAAATCTATATCCCGTAACAATCAGATCGTTAGAGTATGTGCGCCAGTTTTTTCAGCCGCCTGGTAAAACCACGGCCCCATATCGTTGAAAGCCCATCTCCGCCTTCGATTGCGCACGGTGCGGGAATGCAGATCCCGGAATATAAAAATAAGCCTTATTTCATTGTAGCCTCTGTAGAGATGGGGAACACGACCACCAAGTGTATTCTTACCGGGGTGAGCCTGGAAACCGGCAAATCGTACGTAATCAATAAGACCGTAAGCATGAGCCGGGACATACGGCCGCCAAAGCCCGGAGAGGAGATTTTCGGCGAAACGCTCGACGGGACAAAGCTCTCACGCCAGGCGGTGACCGAACTGGTGCGGGACACATTAATCCAGTGCCACGAGGAAGCGCATCTTTCTATCCAGACCGATCTTGATTTTGTCGTCCGCAGTACCGGTGTTGTGGCCGAGATGGAATCCCCGGACCAGGTGGGGGATTTTGTCATTGCCCTTGCAAACGGCTGCCTGATTGCCGGCGTCCCGCCAAGGAAGATGACGCCGCCCATGACAAAGGCCAACCAGCCGGAGAAACTCCAGCCGTTCAGTTTTGCCGACAAAGTCGTATTTATCGGCGCAGTTGCCGGGGTTATCCCGCCGGTGGGTTCAACCGGGGTCGAGATGGTTGCAAACGAGATGGAAGGAGAACTCGCGATGGCCGGGATCAAGGAAGGGGCGAAGTGGACGCCGGTCGATTTCAGGAATCCCTGCATATCCATGGATTTCGGGACGACGCTTGACGGGCGGATCACCAGTGACGTAGCCCCGGACGATCTGAATCCGTTTGCAAAGACCATTGGTAATTTCTGCGGCCTTGCCGGAGCGATTCCCGACGCAATTGTCCGGGGTACCGGTCTCGTGCAGCAACGGACTGGTACAGCACTCGATATCTTTGGCGAGCACAGCGTAACAGGCGGTTTCTTTTCGGGCGGCAACCGTAAGGTTATCGACGATTTTGTGAACCGGTGCCATGAACATATCGATATCCGGATTGTCCCTTCGGATCGCGACCGGTTCGGGCGTGTACCGGTCAATGCGAAACTTGCAAAGGAGTCCCACGTTGCCATGATCGGGTGCGATTGCGGGGTCAACAGCAGTGAACTTGACAATCTCCTTGAGATCGGCGCCGAGATCCACAAGAATTACAACCTCTCGACCCTCAACAAAGTGGTCGACCGGGTCTGTGCGAAGATGGCGCTCCGGCTGACCGATGTAGCCGTTGAAGAGCACCTTGTTCCCCGGAATGCATCGATCGGATTTACCGGGCGGGCAGCAATCTCGGGACGTAAACCCGAGTATATCCTTGAAGGGATCACCGAACGCAATCTCTTTGACGATCCAAACGACCATCTGGTCTTTGTTGACGACGGTCTTGCCCGGGGAGCGTCCCTGATGGGACGGTGCATGAACTCGCTCGGGAAGCCCAAAAATCCCATCGGAGGGGTGCGGGGCGGGCCCTGTATTATGAGCCGGCGGATCAAAATAGGTAAGTAGGAATGTATCAACCATGGCAGACGAGATAACAACTGATCAGAACGATGAGAGACAGCCCGATGAAGAACCACTCTTTGACGTCCTTATACCTCCCGGAGTGCCGCGCTCTGTGATCTTCGATGTGGTAAAAAAGTTCGATGTCGAAGTAGTTGAACGCAAGCAGAAATTAAATTTTGCCAACATGGAGGGAGACGAGCGGGAACTCCTCGCATTCCGTGGCAGGCGCGAAGTTGTCGAGCAGGTAGAAAAATATATGATTGAAAGAGTCCGCGCATTTATCGGGGAATAATTCCCCCATAAACAGGCGTCACGTCTTTTTATTTTTTGAGAAGTTTTACCAGCAGTGCTTTCTGGGCATGCAGACGGTTCTCCGCCTCGTCCCACACAAGACTCTGCGGTCCATCGAGTACATCACCGGCAATCTCCTCGCCCCGGTGAGCCGGCAGGCAGTGAAGCACCCGGGCATCCGGGGCTGCATGTTTGAGGAGTTTATCGTTTACCGTGAACCCGTGGAAGGCGGCAAGCCGTTTTTCCCGTTCTCCCTCGTCACCCATCGAGATCCATGTGTCGGTAACGATGACATGTGCATCCTTTACTGCCTCCGCAGGTGAGGAAGCGGCCATTACATTTCCCCCAAGACTGCGGGCGAGTTGTATGAACTCCGGTGCCACTTCGTAACCTTTCGGGCTTGCAACGGTGACAGCCATCCCGGTGAGGGCAGACGAAAGAACAAGGGAGTTGCAGACATTGTTCCCGTCGCCGACCCATGCAACGCTGAGATCCCTGACGTCGCCGAAATGCTCCCTGATGGTCAGGATATCAGCAAGGAGCTGGCAGGGGTGCTCACGGTCGGAGAGCCCGTTGATGACCGGGATCGTGGCGTTTGCTGCCAGTTCCTCGACCGTGCTGTGCCGGTAGGCGCGGATCATCACGGCAGAAACGTAACGGGATGCAACCCGTGCGGTATCACGGATCTCCTCTCCCCTCCCGATCTGGAGATCCTTTGCGTTTAAGAAGAGCGCATGGCCGCCGAGTTCATGCATGCCAACTTCAAACGAGATATGCGTCCGGGTTGAGGACTTCTCAAAGATCATCGCAAGAGACATGCCCCGCAGAAGTTCGTGGGGGACTCCCGCCCGTTTCTGGCGCTTGAGGCGCTCAGCGCCGGAAAGGATCTCTTCGAGTTCAGTTTTGGTAATATCCAGAATTGAAAGGAAATCTTTCTTCATTGCAGCTCCTTCATATGGGCGATCCGCCGGTCGAGCAGTGCCTGTGTCCCGATATCGCGGCGGTGGTGGATGCTTCCCCGTACGGCCGACGCAGCCTGTTCCGCGATGCGTTCTGCCATGGCAAGGGTATCTGCCTTCCCCACAAAAGCAAGCGTCCGTGACGTGAGGGTAAAGAGCCGGCCATCCCGCTCTTCGACGTTTGCATAGTAGAGAATCGCGTCACCGGTTTCCCCTACCTCAAGGGGTCTGCCGGTCCTTGGGGCAGCCGGATAGCCCTCGGGCACAAGGTACTTGCAGACCGTTGCCGCGTGCTCGAACGTTACTTTCGATGCAGAGAGCGTCCCTTCCGTGATCCCGGTGACCGCATCGCTGAGATCTGATGAGAGGAGCGTGAGCACATTCATGGCCTCAGGATCTCCGAACCGGGCATTGAACTCTATAACCTTGGGCCCATCTGCCGTGTTCATGAACTGGCCATACAGGATACCCTTATAGGGATACCCGTCTTTTGCCATTGCGGCAACGACCGAAGCCATGATGGAAAGAGCAGCAGAATGTGCCTTCCTGCTCACAAAGGGGAGCATGTGATCCGGCATCGTGTAGGACCCCATTCCGCCGGTATTGGGCCCGGAGTCCCCGTCAAACGCCCGTTTGTGATCCTGGACAAGCGGCATAGGGATAAGATGGGCCCCATCGACAAATGCCTGAAGGGTGAACTCCTCGCCAATGAGGCGTTCTTCGAGAACAACCGCGCCATTGATTTCCCGGATGTAATCGACAGCACCTGCGAGGTCCACCTGTTCTCCCATGATCCGTACACCTTTCCCACCGGTGAGACCGATGGGCTTTATGGCCAGATCACCATCGTAATCTTTTACAAATGCAATTGCATCGGCCATATCATGAAATACCCGGTAGGCCGGGTTACCGCTGATATGATGGTGAGTCATTAAATCCCGGCAGAACGCTTTGTCGGTCTCGATCCGCGCCGCCGCTTTTGTCGGACCGACGCAGGCCACTCCGGCAGCCGAAAGCCGATCAACAACACCGGCTTCAAGCGGGGCTTCGGGGCCAATAAATGCATGCGTGACCCCTGTTTCTCCTGCAAATGCCAGGATCCGGGCGACATCCGTCTCTTTTGCAACACAGATTTTTTTTGCAAGGCGGGCGATGCCGGGGTTCTTTTTTGCCATTACCGAATAGATCCGGGTTTCGCTGTTGCGGGAGAGAGCAGACGCTATGGCGTGTTCCCTTCCCCCACCACCAACAACGAGGATCTTCATCATCCATCACATGGGTTCTTTTTGTTAAAAATGGTTTACGCCCCGGCGAGTACTCTTCAGAGAATCTCACTGACCCGTACAAGCGGGAAGAGATCGATGGCCTGTTCTTTTAATCTGGCTGCTGCTCCCTGCTCCCGGTCGACGACCGTAACAACACGGTCAGCCCGTGCACCTGCGTTGCGCAGCATGGAAATCCCATAAAGTGCCGATCCTCCCGATGTAGTGACATCCTCGACAAGGAGAATATTTTTTCCTTTTACATCCCCGATGATCAGCGACTTCTTGCCATGGTCTTTTTCTTCTGCACGTATAATGGCAAAGGGTTTTTGTGCAGCAAGTGCCGTAGCGACCGCAAGAGGCACTCCCCCGACAGCGACACCGGCCACCACATCGAATTCATACCCTTTTGCTATTTCCTGTGCAATGGCGGCGAGAAATTCGGGATGTGTTACTGCGGTTTTCACATCGACATAGTACCGGCTCTTTGCTCCTGAAGCAAGGGTAAAGTCACCGAACTCGATGGCCTTGTGCCGGATAAGGAGATCTGCAAGTGCATTCATGGTGTTCACCAGGGTTCCTTCTTGACCCCGCTCAGGTACCCGATAATGTTGACCGCCCGGTGGAGGATCGGGGTCAGGATCAGGATAACGATGAGTATGGGTAACGTGATGTTTGAGAGAAGCCACGCCGGGTCAAAGATAAGCATCATGACAAAAGCACCGACAACCAGATCGTACTGGTCGGCGATTGGCCACGAGTCGCCCCGGTTTTTCCCAAGCCGCCTTTTTACAAAACTCTTTCCCATGTCCCCGAGGAGGGCCCCAACAGAAAGGAGGATGATCGAGGCTGCCGTGTGCTGCGGCAGGAAACTCCAGCCACAGGTACTGGCAAGCCAGATCTGCAGTGCCCCAACAGCAATGCCGGCGAGCACACCGCACACGAGACCCCGGTACGTTTTGCCATCACCAAGGATCCTGCGGCCGTCAGAATAGTTCCTGTTAAAATCTATCGGTGTCCCGCCACCACAGAGTGCAGCGACAGGGTTTGGGACATAGGCAGGAACCATGATCCAGAACGCGGAAAGCAGTATCGAGAACAATGGTATTATGAATGACTCAGCACTAATAGTGTAGCACTCCAATACCTCTAATAAAGAGCAGATAAAAAGATTAAGGTTACTCAAAATTTCAATAAATTTCAGTTATTGCTGCATCGGGTGGAAATATGTTGGTTAAAAAAACGCGCAGCCTTTGCCCAGTCTGTGGGTCAGTTCTGGAAGCAGAGATCGTAGAAGAAGAGGGGAAGATTTGGATCGTGAGGACGTGCCCGGAGCATGGAAAATTCCGGCACGTCTACTGGTCTGACCCGGAAATGTATCACCGGTTCGAACACTACGATGCGATCGGACGCGGCGTGACAAATCCGCAGAACCCGGTTACTTCGGATACCTGCCCGACCGCGTGCGGACTGTGCAGCAACCACCACTCAGGAACCCTCCTTGCCAACATCGACCTGACGAACCGGTGCAATCTCGACTGTGATTTCTGCTTTGCCAACGCCCGGGCCTGCGGGTTTGTGTACGAACCGGATTTTGACGAGATCGTCAGCATGATGCAGGTGCTCAGAAACGAGAAGCCCGTGCCGACGCCAGCCGTACAGTTCTCAGGCGGCGAGCCGACCATGCGGGACGACCTCGTCGATATCGTCAAAAAGGCAAAGGAACTGGGATTCCCCCAGGTCCAGATTGCAACAAACGGTGTGAAACTGGCAAACAACCCGGCTCTTGCCCAGCAGCTCAAGGATGCCGGTCTCTCCACCGTCTATCTCCATTTCGACGGGGTCACTCCTGCGACCAACCCGTTTTTAAAGATCCACCTCAAGGCACTGGAAAACCTGAATAAGGCCGGGGTCGGCGTAGTGCTCGTACCGACCATCATCAAGGGAAGAAATGATCAGGAAGTCGGTCAGATCCTGAAATTTGCCGCTGATCATATCTCGATTGTGAGGGGAGTAAACTTCCAGCCCGTCGCATTCACCGGGGCAGCAAAGGATGAGGATCTTGAGAAGGAGCGGATCACGATCCCCGAGCTTATCGGCGATATCGAGACCCAGACTGCAGGCGTCTTAAAGAAGAGTGATTTCTACCCGGTACCCTGCGTACTGCCGTTTTCCGATCTGGTTGAAGCTTATACCGGCCGGCCGCAGGTACGCTTTACTGCTCACGAGCATTGTGGTGCAGCAACCTATGTCTTTGTCACAAAGGACGGCATGACCCCGGTAACCCGTATGGTCGACGTGGAAAGCCTCTTTGCGGCGATCGAGCAGATGTCAAACAAACTCAAAAAAGGCGGCACGATCAATAAATATGCAACACTGCTTGAGGGTGTCAAAGAACTCCATGCATCGTTCAAGAAAGGTGAGAAGGGGAGCACGGCCGAGTTCTGGAAACTGATCGGAAAGACTCTGATCGGCCAGAATTTCGATGCATTGCGTGAGTTCCACTGGAATGCACTTTTTATCGGTACGATGCATTTCATGGACCGGTACAACTATGATATCGAGCGTGTCCAGCGGTGCTGCATCCATTACGCGACACCGGACGGCAAACTTATTCCGTTCTGTACCTACAACAGTGGTCCGGTCTACCGCGAGCAGATCTGGAAAAAATACGCAAAAGAGCAGCAGTAATTTTTTTTTAATTTTTTTGGGAGTGTTCTGATAGTACGGTTGTATCGAACTTGCATTCTGCACCCCGGAGCGTTCAGCCTGAAGGTAGCAAATTCGCCCGTAACCCGGGATCCATGGGAAGGTTCCGCATCAACAGGACTTTAGGATCCACCCCCGTATCACGTGGTAGTCCAGGTTACACAGGATTCACACATGATCAGACGAGTGATAAGCCAAAAAAGAGCAATTCTTCATAAAAACGGCAGTTCCATACTGGCTGACTGCCGCATTGCAATCGATGCGATCGCCAGATCCTGGATAGCAAGTCCGGTGGAGTCAAAGACGGTGATCTCATCCGGGCGTTCACGCTTTCTTTTGCCGATCACGATCTCCCCCAGAGTACCGGCAATCATCCATGGCTGGTAGATCCCCCTGCTGATGGGTACGTTTATTTCCCCCGAGTGAAATGCCTGCGCCGGATCATCAACAAAAACATGGGCCCGGTGCAGGATATCGGGATCAAGTTCCTCTTTTCCCGGTGCATCGGCACCAATCGCGTTGATGTGCGTGCCCGCATGAATCCATTCGCTCTTAACAAGAGGAGCGCGTGACGGCGTAGTGGTGACGAGCACATCGCAGTCGCAGGCTTTTTCGAGTGAGACGCTTTCTGCATCGATAGCTGTGAAAAGTCTGGCAAATGATTCGGCATGGGCGGAATTACGGCTCCAGACCCGGATCTTGGTCAGGGTGAGCTCCTGCGCGGTAGCACGCACCTGTGCTTCTGCCTGCCGTCCGGTGCCGATCACGCCGA
>NZ_JBAVMX010000040.1:0-2207 GCF_049690535.1 Methanoregula sp.
CCACGATATCATCCCGGAGATCTCCCGGGTCGTCATGATGGACAGCGGCAGGATCTGCGGCGACGGCGAAAAAACAGCGATGCTGACCGACGAGAAGATCAGCCGGCTCTTCTCGGTACCGGTGCAGGTGAGGGAAGAAAACGGCTGGTACTATGTCACCGGGTACTGAAGTGTGCCCTGTCCCTGAATGCATAACAATACCAAACAATACCAAAAAAATACCGGCTTGCGCTTTGATCAACAGGTACAGGACAGGTAAATTAACAAGGACAGCCCGCCCCTGATAATCATAATACGGTGTTATAGTCCCGGAGCACCAATATCCTCCTCACATCCGGGGATGGGTGGCATCCCCGCACGGGAATCAGATACATGCTCACGCTTGATGAGATCGGGGGATATGCCGGGGTTGACGGCCTTGCGTCCCCCGCGGCAGAAGCGAGCCGGAAGAAGTACGGCGCAAACGTGATGACGCCGCCGGAACGCGAGCCGCTCTGGAAACAGTACCTGAAAAATTTCGACAGCCCCATCATCAGAATCCTGCTCTTTGCCGTCATACTCTCCGCGATTGTCTCGTTCTTCTCCGGGAGCAGCCTTCTGGACACGGCCGGGATTATCATCGCGATCCTTCTTGCCACCGGCATCTCCTTTTACAACGAGTACCGGAGCAGCCGGGAGTTTGACGTCCTCAACGCCCACCGTGACGATATGGCAGTCAAGGTGATCCGGGACGGTAACCCCACACTGGTGCCCTCCCGTGATATCGTGGTCGGCGACCTTATCCTCCTTGAAGCCGGCGACGCGATCCCTGCCGACGGCTGGCTCCTTGTATCGGACGAACTTTTCTCTGACGAGTCGGCTTTTACCGGCGAGAGTGAACCGGTCAGGAAAGAGACTGCCGACAAGGTCCTCAAGGGAAGTTTCGTCACGGCCGGGAAAGGCCGGATGATCGCCGGGGCGGTAGGCGATGCAGCAGAGATGGGCGTGATCGCTGCAACGCTCGAGATCGATCATGCGACAAAAACGCCGCTTGAAGAGAAACTCGAAATCCTTGCCGGGCTCATCTCGAAATTCGGGTACGCAATGGCGATCCTCATCTGCAGCACGCTCGTTATCCGGGGCATCCTTGTCGGAGACCTGACCGGCCTTGACCTTGTTACTGCAAACCACCTGCTCAAGTACTTCATGCTCGCGGTCGTGATTGTCGTGGCCGCCGTGCCCGAGGGGTTGCCGATGAGCGTTGCACTCTCGCTCTCCCTTGCGATGCGCAAGATGACCCGGGCAAACTGCCTTGTCCGGCGCCTGATTGCCTGCGAGACCATCGGGTCGGCGACCTCGGTCTGCACCGACAAGACCGGGACACTCACGAAAAACCAGATGGAAGTGGCCGAAGCGTCCGTTACAGCCCCTGCAGGGTCGGGCCTGGTCCCAGAAACCCCTGCGGAATGGATCACGCTGAACGCGGCAGTCAACGGTACCGCGCACCTCGAAGAGCGGGAGAACGGGAGGGTGATCGTGATCGGGAACTCGACCGAGGGGGCGCTCCTCCGGTGGCTGCGGGCGCATGCGATCGATTACCGGAAGCTGCGAAAAGAGTTCCCGGCGGCCCGGCAGTACCTTTTCGACGGGAAGCGCAAGCGCATGTCGACCGTGGTGGATTTAAACGGACACAAATTCCTGCTTGCCAAGGGAGCGCCGGAGATCCTGTCCGGCCTCTGCACAATTACCCCCGATCTCTCTGGCGTAGGCGTGCTTGCTTCCCGCGAGATGCGGACGCTCGCGTTTGCCCACCGGGAAATTACCGGGGAGGACGAAACCGAGACCGGGCTTACCTGGGATGGCTACGTCGGCATCCGCGATCCCCTGCGGGACGATATCCGAGCGTCTGTGGCCCGCTGCCAGCATGCCGGCATTAGGGTACGGATGGTCACCGGGGACAACCCGGTAACCGCACAGGCAATCGCACGTGAGGCCGGGATCCTGCAAGGCGGGACGGTCATGACGGGAAAAGAGTTTCGGGCGCTTTTTGCCGGAGAGCAGGTTGCAGCCGCAAAAACTCTTGACGTGATGGCCCGGGCCGAACCCCTGGACAAGCTCCTTCTCGTGCAGGCGCTCCAGAAGACCGGTGCGGTCGTCGCCGTGACCGGCGACGGGACAAACGATGCCCCGGCGCTCAGGCACGCGGATGTGGGACTTGCGATGGGGAT
>NZ_JBAVMX010000041.1:0-6700 GCF_049690535.1 Methanoregula sp.
GGGGGTGACCGGCCAGCCGGTCATCGCGATTGCAAAACGGGAAGAAGAAGTCTATGTACCAGATGCAGACCTGCCGCTCCGGCTCGACAGAAAAAGCATCGCACTCCGGTATATCGAGGAGATCCGGGACGAGGCACACCGGTTTGCGATCGCCTACAACCGGCTGCTCCGTAAAAAGAAAGTACTCACCTGACCACCCACCCCATGCACTGCAGGATGAAAAATCTGCCCGAAGTCAAAAGTATTTAAACCGGGCGATATACAATTCTGACATACATATAAGGTGACAGTAATGCCAGACTTTTTCAACCCGTTTAGTGGCACCGTTCCGGACCGCAAGCTGACCAAAGAGGAACTCATCCGGGTTGTCCGGCTCGACATTGCCGGGGAACTTGAAGCGATCCACGGCTATATGGCCCATGTGGATGCGACGGACAACGAACTTGCAAAGGGCGTGCTCACCGATATCGCCAATGAAGAGCGCGTGCATGTCGGGGAACTCCTCCGGCTCCTTTCCATCCTGACCGGTGATGAGGATGAGTATTACAAGAAAGGAACGCTCGAAGTGGACACCCTTGCAGGTAAGTTGGGCGCTGCCAGTGCACCGGCGGCAAAAGAGGAAGCGACCATCGGATCGCTCAAACCTTTAAAGGAGGCTTAATCATGACAAATGCATATCTCGGACGCGAAGATGCACCGATCGGTGCAGAGACCTGGAAGCTCATTGACGCTGTGGCAGTCCAGGCAGCAAAGAGCCAGATCACCGGGCGCCGGCTGCTCCCGATAGAAGGCCCGTACGGATTCGGACTCAAGTCACTCCCCCTCGGGGACTATGCAGTGGAAGACGGGATCAGCGCGAGCGTCTCGCTCCCGCTCTCCCTGATCCGGACGGAGTTTTCCTTGGGCAAGCGCGACCTTGCCGCCTTTGAACGCGATCACCTCATCCTCGACACCGCTCCTGTTGCCTGTGCTGCAATGGATGCGGCGGTAAAGGAAGACCGGGTCATCTTTAACGGAATTACCGGAACCCCGGGGCTGCTCAATGCGGAAGGCGCCGGGTCGATGACGCTGTCAAAATGGGACAAGGTCGGGGTTGCGGCAGACCAGATCATCGATGCGGTCACCAAGCTTGATACAGCCGGTTTCCACGGGCCGTACAGTCTTGCCCTCGCCCCGGCCCAGTACAACCTGCTTCTCAGGCGATATCCGCAGGGCGACGGAACAGAACTTGAGCATATCTCTTCAATTGTCGGCGACGGCGTCGTCAAGGCTCCCGCGCTCAAGAAAGGCGGCGTCCTGATTGCCTCGGGCAGCCAGTACGCTTCAGTCGCGATCGGCCAGGACATGGCAGTCGGGTACAATGGCCCGGTCGGCGACCTGCTCGAATTCCAGCTCTACGAGAGCCTTGCACTCGTAGTCCGTGCCCCTGAGTCGATCCTCGTGCTCAAGTGATCACCACCCCATTTTTGGGGATGGTTTTCGTTCGTATAGAGAAACCGGTTATGTTTTTACCAAAAATTTTTCCCGGTGCGCTTGTCTGTATTTTCGTGATCGCCTTTACCGCAGGTGCCGGGTGCCTCAGCACGGCAACCGTTCAGGACAGTTCATCCGGTCCGCTGCATGCCCATTACCAGTACCAGGACTCGTGGTCTCCTGAATATGGCTGTTATTCGCACCTGACCGGGTATGTCTACAATGCCGGGAACGTATCTGCTGACAATATCCGGCTGAATTTTAACCTTGTCAATACCGGGACCGGCACGATCCGGGATTCAAGGTCCATCTTTGTCGGTCACATTGGCGCGGGAGATACGACAACCTACGAGACTATCCTCGACGGGGAATGCTCGCAGGACTACCGGGTTGATTTTGCTTTTGAGACCCCGTAAAAAGAGAGAGAAAAGGGATCCGGTAATCTTTTTTTTAGCGCTGCATGGCCAGGATCTTAAGACCGGTATTCCAGCGGATCGACCGCTCTTGCCTGCAGGAACGCCTCGCGCCGCTCGGTGCAGGCGCCGCACTTCCCGCAGGACAGTTCCTCCCCTTTGTAGCACGACCATGTATCTGCGTAATCGACCCCGAGCGCGATGCCTTTTTTGACAATATCTCCTTTGCTCAGTCGGAGATATGGTGCGTGCAGCACGATATCGTTCCAGTCACAGAGATGCAGGGCGGTCGTCATGGCACTCACAAATGCCGGCCGGCAGTCCGGATAGATCGCATGGTCCCCGGCGTGTGCTGCGTAAAAAAGATGTCCGGCCCCGGTGCCGATGGCATAGGAAGCTGCAAGGCTCAAAAAAACCATGTTCCGGTTCGGGACGACCGTCTGTTTCATCGACTCTTCCGCATAATTGCCTTCGGGAACGTCCCACGAGTCCCGGGTCAGGCTGGACGGGGCCAGATCGTTCAGGACTGAAACATCGACAATTTTGTGGGAAATATGGAGTTTTGCGCAGGTCCGCTCTGCGCACCGGATCTCTTTTTTGTGTTTCTGGTGGTAATCAAAAGTGATGGCACTGACCTCATACCCCTCGTGGATCAGATCGTAGAGCAGGGTCGTGCTGTCCATCCCGCCCGAAAAAATAAGAACTGCTTTCATACTGGTATCATTGCCTGGTGTAACGGTATCTTCAGGTTCCTATATGAAGGGAACGCCGGATTACCGGTCAGAAGGGAGAAAAGCCGGATGAGGCACCCGTAACAGGTACATCGCGGCCTCTGCACCCGGGATGCCCGGCTGCCACGGGGATCTGCCATATCCACCACAAGATGCCGCGGAAAATACCGGATTACCTAAAAAGCATATCATGACAGACAACAAAATTGTATCCGGAGAGTGCTCACGTTTGGCCGGCCCGTACCTGAAAAGCGGTGAATCCATCATCCTGACAACCGACCGGGTGCTGATTGACGATGTCGAGTACGACCTGATCCTCACCAGCCAGCGCCTTGCCCTTGTCGACAGCGATCACACGAGCGACCAGCCGCAGGTCGTCCCGTTTGCCACCATCCTGTCGGTGAAAGGGGGAACCACCCCGGCGCGCGAGCCGTTTATCACCCTTACGGTCATTGATCCTGTCGGCCTTGAGGAGTCACGGACTATCGATTTGATATTTTCACAGCAGCCGTATGAAGACCGGGCCGCAGAGTGCGATCTCTGGGTACAGAAACTGATCGAAAATATTGTGTCGGTCCGCCAGGAACCGGCCACGGCCGGAAAACAGCGGGTCCCGTCAAAACCGCGGGGCATGAATCCCACGGTCCGCCGCTTCGGAGCTCCCGAGGTGCCACTGCCACACTCGCAGGTAGCAGAGAGGAGCAGGCGACCATCAGAGGAACTGCTTTCCGCGATACAGGGGACGGAATGGGATATACCGGACGAGACCGTTGAACCACCGGCGCCGGAGGACCAGAACAATCCTGATGACATCATCCAGCCGGCACCGGAGCATGAGACCGGCCACGCACGACCGGTCACGGCAGTTACCGGGGAAGAAACTGCCAGTTCCCCGCTATCAGAAGAACCGGTTGATCGGGTAAACGCAGCATCTCCTCAAAAAAATGCTGATGATGACCTCCCGATCGTTTCGGCAGAGGAAGACTCTGCGTTACCCGTTCAGGAAGAGGAACCGGTGAACCCTGCGGTTCCGGCAACACCGTTTGATGAACTGGTGCCAAAGGAGACAGAAGCAGAGCCGGTATCATCAATGGGCGATGGACCGAAGGGCAAAGAACCGGTCCTCCCCGGAAACACTGCAGAGTTCACGGGACCGGCCAAAAATCCGGGAATTCCCAGTCTGGTGCTCCCGGAATTACTGTTGCACTTAAAAAACCTGCCGGAACCGGAGATCCCGGACCTGTCAGATCTGGAAGAGCGTGGCGAGACATCTGCTGGTACGCTGGTCGGACTGCCAGTGAATGGGGGGACGGGAGAACCTGCACCGGATCACCGTGACGATTCCGGGATTCCTGAAACCGGGACCGGAATACAGACTGGATTACCTGACGCGGTTGTTTTTCCGGTGCTCTCCGCTGCATCGTCCGGTGATGTCCCGGAGACACCAAAAAAAATAGCCCCCCCGACAGTACCGTCCCCTTCCTCACAATCTCCTGTACCGCAGCCCGGAAAAATCCCGGTCCGGATTGTGGCTGCGATCATCATCGTGCTCCTGGTTATCATCGGGGGAGCAGTTGTCATGTACCTGGTACCGGGAGGATATAATGGAGGATCAGATCACCTGGTTGTTACACCGGTGAACCAGACGCCGGTTCCCATCACGACAACCGCGCCGGTCATGGTCCCCACTGACGGTGTGTGGGTGAAGGTAATGTACAACGGGACATTTTTGGGGACCTACGGGAATCCGGGGAGCCTTAAAGAGGTACGTGGCACCGGGGAAGAGTTCTACCTGATAAAGAACAGTAACGCTCTCGTGCAGGCTTCGTTTACAAAACAGGATTATTATGGGGATACCCTGACGGTCGGGGTCTATAACAATGGCACAATGGTCAGGCAGTTCACAACGAGCGCCCCGAAAGGAATGATTTCAATCCTTGTCGATCCAAAGACCGGGAACGCCCCCTACGTACCGGTAACCACGATTAGTTCATGAAAAGATCCCCCACAACACCGTACGTACCTGACAGCAGGGGAATTGATACATCTTTTTTAAGGCATCCCGACAGTTTTGCCCTGAAATCCAATACCGGGGTTTCCTTTTTTAATCCCCAACCACAGTCTCCGGCTTGACAACAGCGCAGGATAAAAAAACAGCAGAGATATCTCAGCCCATAAAGAGGCTGAGCAGCCTAAATGCAATCCCACCGACCAGAAGAGCAAGGACGATCTCAGTAAACGAGATCGCAAGCGATCGTTTCCACCCGAACTCCGAGGCGAGTACCAGGATGACCGAGATGCAGGGGATATAGAGCATCGAGACAAGCGCGATGACGATGAGCTGGACCGGGGTGAGGAAGGCCGCGAAGTTAGTCGACCCGAAGAGCACGGCAAGGGTGAGGATCGTAAGTTCTTTTCTCACGATACCGAAGATGAGGGTGATCCCGACGATGATGGGCAGGCCCAGCCATAAGACCGTTATCGGTGCAAGGATGTTGTTGACCGGCGTGAGCAGGCCGACCGCGTAGAAGACCTGAATCGCAGCGCTCCCCACGATGTACGCGGGAAAGACAAACCAGATAAGCGATTTTGTCCGCGCCCATGTCTGTTTTAAAACGACAGAGGCTGAAGGGACATGGTAGTCTGGCATCTCCATGATAAGGCCGACAGATTCGCCCGGGACGACCTTGAATGCGATCCTCCCGACAATGATGATCAGCACAATATCGAAGGCATAGAGCGCAAGCGCCCACCATATGCTGACGAATTTGCCGACGAGGCCGAGGATAACAACCGTCCGGGCCGTGCAGGGGATGAGGGTGACCAGGAACGCCGCGAGCAGTTTCTGCTTGGGCGATTCCATGATCCGGCAGGAGAAACATGCCGGGACATTGCACCCGTAGCCAAGGATGAGGGGGATGACGGCTTTCCCGTGCAGCCCAATCTTGTGCATGCCCCGGTCGAGCATCACCGCGATGCGGGTGAGGTAGCCGGAGTCTTCCATCACCGCGAGGAGAAGGTAGAACGGCAGGACATAAGGGATGACCAGCGTGACTCCCGCAATAAATCCCGAGAACGCGCCGTTCCAGAGAATCCCGGTGACAGGACCGGTAATGACCGGTTCATACGGCGCGATATGCGTGAGAAATGACTGGATAATGTCGGAGATACGGGCACCGACGACAAACGTCCATACGAGCAGCCCGCCTATCACGAGAAAGACCGCGAGGTACCCGAGGAAGGGGTGGAGGGCCACCTGATCGAGCTTGTCGGTCAGGCTCTTCTTGGGCATGCCGTCCTCCTGGGGCCGCACGGTGATCACCTCAGCTGCGATCCGGTCGGCTACCTGGTACCTCTCCGCGCTCATCACGACGCAGACCGGTTCCCCGTGCAGCGTCTCGATCTCTTCGGAGAGTTTCCCGGCAGCGGCGACAATGGACGGGTCCTGTGAACCGACGATGCGGGCGACCTCGGGGTCCCGCTCCAGCAGTTTTATTGCGATCCAGCGGACGGGATAAGGCGTGGTTATCGAACCCATCAGGGAGACGATCTTGCCGATGCGCTCTTCGATCTCCCTGCCGTACGTGAGAACCGGCGGTACCGGGTGATCATGCACAAGATCGAGGATCGCTTCGGTGAGATTGGAAATGCCCTTTCCCCGGATAGCCACCGTCGGGATGACCGGGACGCCGAGCAGCTTTGAGAGTTTCGCGGTATCGATACTGATCCCTTTTTTCTCCGCAAGATCGATCTGGTTGACCGAGACAAGAAGCGGCGGGGCGAGTTCCATGAGCTGGATCGTAAAGAAGAGATTGCGTTCCAGTGCGGATGCATCGATCACGTTGACGACTGCATCCGGGTGTTCAAGCGCGATATACTCCCGTGAAACCAGTTCCTCCATCGAGTACGTGGAAAACGAGTAGATCCCCGGCAGGTCTATGACACGGATCCTTTTGCCCTTGTACTGGAGGAGCCCTTCAGCACGCTCGACCGTTTTCCCCGGCCAGTTCCCGATAATCTGGTCGACGCCGGTCAGCTGGTTGAAGGTGACGCTCTTACCGACATTTGCATTACCGGCAAGGG
>NZ_JBAVMX010000042.1:0-1896 GCF_049690535.1 Methanoregula sp.
TGGTAAAGGATTCGGATATCGTTATCCACCTTGCCGCACGGGTCGGCGGGATCGGATACAACCAGGCTTACCCCGCCCAGCTCTTCTACGACAATGCAATCATGGGCATCCAGATGATCGAAGCCGCACGACAGGAGAATGTTGAGAAGTGCGTGATCGTCGGGACCATCTGCGCGTACCCCAAGTTTACCCCCGTCCCATTTAAGGAAGACAATCTCTGGAACGGGTATCCGGAAGAGACCAACGCCCCGTATGGGCTTGCAAAAAAAATGCTGCTCGTTCAGTCGCAAGCTTATCGTCAGCAGTACGGTTTTAACTCGATTTATCTCCTGCCGGTCAACCTGTACGGGCCCGGGGACAATTTTGATCCGGCAAGTTCACATGTCATTCCGGCACTCATAAAAAAGTTTATCGATGCAAAATACAACAACGAGCAATCGGTTGATGTATGGGGTACGGGCGCTGCATCACGGGAATTTTTGTATGTCGATGATGCTGCGTACGGGCTTGTCCTTGCGGCAGAGCGGTATAACAAATCAGAGCCGGTGAACCTTGGGTCCGGCAGGGAGATTACGATCCGGGATCTGGTTTCCCTTATTCAGGAGTTAACCGGGTTTTCCGGAGTGATCCGATGGGACACCTCAAAACCTGATGGCCAGCCCAAGCGGTGCCTGGATGTGAGCCGGGCGCGGGAGGAGTTCGGGTTTGAGGCACAGATGCAGTTTAAGGAAGGCCTGAAGCGGACGATCGCGTGGTACGAAGCACATCGCGCAGAAGTCAGCCGGCCTCATGGTGTCGGAGATCATTGCTGAGAAATTGCCGGTATGAATGGATCCACCCATTAAACGTAGGATGATAATGAATCTGTTTTTTGTGCGATGACTGATGTTTTCTCTACGAATACCCTTTATGCAGGATTTTTGCTGGCGAATCTGGTGAACACTGAGTGCTGGGCTATTTTTGGGGCTTTATCGGTACCAGTCTGAACCTAAAAAGTTACACTCGAACCATGAAATTCGGCAAAATCTGTGATGCAATCATCCCCTTCAAATGCACTGCAGGAAGGTGGTTTTGTGGGATGATTTTATTATCCTCCTAAACTATAATCCCCGCCACCGTGCTCATCGCAAATGAATGCTTGCGGATTCTGCGGCGCTCTTCAAATCACCACACTATAAGTAATGCAAAAACAAAATTCATGGTAACTTCCTATGACCGAGACCCCTCCCGTTCAGGAACCCACCGTGCCCACGCTCATCATCCGCCCGCCCCGGAAATGGGTGCCGGTAGACCTGCATGAGCTTTGGGCATACCGGGAACTGGTCACCTCGTTTACTCTCCGCGACATCAAACTCCGGTACAAGCAGACCGGCCTCGGGATTGCATGGGCGGTCCTCCAGCCGCTCTTAACGATGGTCATCTTCACGGTCTTTTTCGGAGGCCTTGCAAAGATCCCGTCCGATGGGGTGCCGTATCCGCTCTTTGTGCTTGCGGCGCTTCTTCCCTGGACTCTCTTTGCTGAAGGGCTGACGCGGTCCACGACAAGCATGGTGACGAACGCGAACATCATGACCAAGGTGTACTTCCCGCGCCTGATCATGCCGCTGTCGAGTATTATTTCGCCGCTTGTGGACTTTGCGGTCTCCTTTATCATCCTTCTTGCGATGATGGTATACTACGGTTATGCGCCGACGCTCAACATCATCTTCCTGCCTTTCTTCCTTCTGCTCGCGCTGGCGACATCACTTGGGGTCGGGCTTTGGCTCTCGGCACTCAATGTCAAGTACCGGGATTTCCAGTACACGGTCCCCTTCCTCATCCAGATCTGGATGTTTGCGTCGCCGGTTGTGTATGCATCCAGCCTTGTACCGGCTTCGCTGCGGGTCTGGTTCGGCC
>NZ_JBAVMX010000043.1:0-1865 GCF_049690535.1 Methanoregula sp.
CAACGATCAAATCTCTTGGGAACGGGCCCGATCACCAGGAGAAACTGATTACGAGTATGGAATTTTCAGAAACCGGTGTATCAGATGACCGGATCACGGCACTTGAGAAGAAGGTATCGGCAATGGAAACGCCTGTCAGGGGACTGATCGAGGATTTGCTCGACTTTAAGGCGATCACGAGGACACAGTCCCGGCAGAATGGGAAACCCTGCATCTTTGAGTTTCCCCAGGAACACGTTGACACAACATCCCCGGTGCCTGCGGATCCGTCCGCATCTCCGTTGGTTGCAGTCCCGCAAGCGTGCAGCACGGTGATCCGGCCACACGGAGCCGCACACCAGCAGGATGTCCCGGTCGCTCAGGCAGAGCCCGCGATGGTCCGGATCATGCAGTCCGACGGTACTATGAAACTGGAGGTCCGGCGCGGGGACAGTACTACCCTTGATGCAGGCGTCGGATATAGTCACGCGAAGAACCTGCGCTCCTGAAGAGGTAAGGGTTTGAGGCCCCTGCACACGCGCTAAAGGGCCTTTGAAAGGGCGGGGGATCATCCCCACCCATCTTTTTTTCCGGCAAGAGGAATTCGTGCATCCATGGTACTCTCAGGGACGGGAGGAGAGGAGTCTGAAAACCCGGGCAGAAATAAATAAGACGATCAATAACCAGTGAACAACAGAGATGCTCCATGAAACCTGAAGATGATCCCTGGCTCGAACATGCCCATAAAAATGCAGAACACCTTGCCGGGGAGATCGAGAAACTGGCGTCATTGACCAGTCCGATCCGGCAGAACCACCCGATCATCACCAAATACCAGGATTTCTGGAACAAGGCAAAAGAGATCACCGGGTTATTCAAAGAATTAAAGCCGCTTGCCCATGATGACCGGGATCTGCTCTGGAGCCAGTTCAATACCCTGTGCCGGGAAGTAAAGGAGACCCAGAAACCGGAGTACGGGAAACTGGAATTGGTTTCCCGGGGTCATTTCGACGAGATTATGAAACACGTGGAACTCGCCCAATTCCCTGCCGGTGCTCCGCCCCGGAATATCCATGCACTGGTGGAACGCGGGCAGGCGCTCAAAACCGCCGGTGATCTGCTGGGAAAGTACAAGCACGAGATGCTCGCCAAACACAAAAAAACCTGTTTTGACCGCATTCAGACGACCCGCACCGTTCACGATGCCCTGTGGGATACGCTCAATGCACGAAAACCGCTGCCGAAGGCCGAGAACGTAAACCGCGTCCAGAAGAATCTCGAGGTCAATTATGAACGGTACCGGAAAGCGGCGACGGCCCTTGAGAATTTCCAGCTCACTGCAGCGCATATCCGCAGGTTTCTTGCCAGCTGCGATGATCCGGAGAAGCATGCACGGGCAACCGCCCAGCTGGCAGATGTGGAGCGGCGGATAAACGATATCAAAGCAGGCATACAGAAGTTCGAGAAATGGATCGAAGACGACGAACGGACCTTAAAAGAGGAGTAAGGTTTCTTTTTTTGTCGCTCACGCGGGTCACGTAAGACCCGGTGGACCCCGGGAACCCCGCTTCTTCAGACGTGCCAGGTACACGTATATCGCCAGTTCGCCATCCGGGGTGAGGCAATAGAGTTTCTCCCGGTCATTCCCCGGATCAGACTCCTCATCGACAAGGTTCCAGCCGGCCAGTGTCGATACCAGACGGGTGAAGGCGGTCTCTGAAAGCTCAGGTCTGTCCGTGCCCTCACGATCATCGTACGCAGGTACCTGCCAGGTCTTTGTCTCGTTGAACAGGGTCTCTTTTGGGACCAGCGTTCTTGTCTGCTTCCCGGTCTCCTGCCCCCTAAAGAGGATGGTGAGGATCACAAGATAATACGGGTTTACGGCG
>NZ_JBAVMX010000044.1:0-25381 GCF_049690535.1 Methanoregula sp.
TGTGCCGGCCTGTCAGGACTCCGGGCTCCTGCAGGGTACAACGCCAAAGTTGATATTGCGGGAATCTGAAATACCGAGTACCTGAAAGCACCGCCGGGGATATATCCAGACCAGCGGTGGGAGATGACGCTATGACAGACGACAGCAAGTGCCCGGTAACGGGCGGAGCACAAAAACAAGCTACCGGCAGAGGCACATCGAACCGGGACTGGTGGCCAAACCAGCTGAACCTGAAAGTTCTTTCCCAGCACTCTTCCCGGTTAAATCCGATGGGCAGGGATTTTGACTATGCGGAGGAATTCAAAAAACTCGATCTCGCGGCCGTAAAGGCGGACCTGCGGGCGCTCATGACCGATTCGCAGGAATGGTGGCCGGCGGACTTCGGTCACTACGGCCCCCTCTTTATCCGCATGGCATGGCACAGCGCCGGCACGTACCGCACCCTTGACGGCCGCGGCGGCGCCGGTTCCGGCCAGCAGCGTTTTCCCCCCCTGAACAGCTGGCCCGACAACGTCAACCTCGACAAGGCGCGCCGGCTGCTCTGGCCGGTAAAAAAGAAGTACGGCAGGAAAATTTCCTGGGCCGACCTCATGATCCTTGCCGGCAACGTCGCCCTGGAATCGATGGGTTTCAAGACATTCGGATTTGCCGGCGGACGTGTGGATTCCTGGGAGCCCGAAGAGGATGTATACTGGGGTTCCGAGAACACGTGGCTGGACGACAAACGATACTCCGGCGACCGGAATCTCGAAAACCCGCTCGCTGCCGTGCAGATGGGGCTCATCTACGTCAACCCCGAGGGCCCCAACGGCAAACCGGACCCGGTTGCTGCGGCAAAAGACATCCGGGAGACATTTGCCCGCATGGCCATGAATGACGAAGAGACAGTTGCGCTCATTGCCGGTGGTCACTCCTTTGGGAAGACCCACGGCGCCGGCCCCGCAACCAATGTCGGGCCCGAGCCCGAAGCTGCCCCGATCGAGCAGCAGGGCCTTGGCTGGAAGAGCAGTTTTGGCACCGGCAAGGGCGGTGATGCTATCGGCAGCGGTCTTGAGGTCACCTGGACTTCCACACCAACAAAGTGGAGCAACAACTTCTTCCGGATCCTGTTCAGCTACGAATGGGAGCTCACCAAAAGCCCGGCCGGTGCATACCAGTGGAAGCCCAAGGGCGATGCAGGGGCCGGCACGATCCCGGATGCCCACGACCCGAAAAAACGTCGCTCCCCGACCATGCTGACCACGGATCTCTCCCTGCGGTTCGATCCCGCCTACGAGAAAATCTCGCGGCACTTCTACGAACACCCGGACCAGCTTGCCGATGCATTTGCCCGGGCGTGGTTCAAGCTGACGCACCGCGACATGGGCCCGCGTACCCGCTATCTCGGCTCCGAGGTCCCAAAAGAAGATCTCATCTGGCAGGATCCCATCCCGGCGGTCAACCACAAACTGATCGGTGCAAAGGAGATCACGTCCCTCAAGAAGAAGATCCTTGCCTCGGGGCTCTCCGTACCGGAACTGGTCTCGACCGCATGGGCATCGGCCTCTACCTTCCGCGGCTCTGACAAGCGCGGCGGTGCAAACGGGGCCCGCATCCACCTTCGCCCCCAGAAAGACTGGGAGGTCAATGAGCCGGCCCGGCTTGCAAAAGTGCTTAAAGTCCTTGAAGGGATCAAGGACGAATTTAACAAGACCGCTGCCGATGGCAGGAAAGTCTCGCTTGCAGATCTTATCGTCCTTGCCGGGTGTGCAGGTGTCGAGCAGGCAGCAAAGAACGCCGGCCACAAGGTAACCGTACCTTTCGCGCCGGGGCGCATGGACGCCTCGGAGGCGCAGACTGATGTGAACTCCTTTGCCGTGCTCGAGCCAAAGGCCGACGGCTTCCGCAACTACCAGAAGGCGAGTTATGCGGCATCGGCCGAGGAGCTGCTCGTTGACAAGGCGCAGCTTCTGACACTCTCCGCGCCGGAGATGACGGTGCTTCTTGGGGGCCTGCGTGTCCTTGGTGCCAACTTCGGGCAGACAAAGCACGGCGTATTTACCAGCCGTCCCGGGGCGCTCACGAACGACTTCTTCATGAACCTGCTCGATATGGGCACGGAGTGGAAGCCGGTCTCAAAAGACGCTGACGTGTTCGAGGGCCACGACAGGAAGACGGGGGAAGCGAAATGGACCGGCACACGTGTCGATCTCATCTTTGGCTCAAACGCCCAGCTCCGGGCCGTGGCCGAGGTGTATGCAAGCGCGGACGCAGAGGAGAAGTTTGTACAGGACTTTGTTCTGGCATGGTCCAAGGTGATGAACCTTGACCGCTTCGATCTCGCCCGCCGGTAAGCACGCTTTAAAAAACGGTAACAAGCAACGAGGACAGGAGTGTGGCAAAAGGGTTGAACCTGTGAACGGGACAAGAGAAGCACCGCGTATCATTTCGTGGAACCTCACGATCAGGTGTCCCCTGGCGTGCTCCCACTGTTACGTGGATGCAGGCGAACATGAGGCAGCGGGAGTGCTTTCCACACAGGAGGCGCTCGCGGTCATCGACCAGATCCGGGCAACCGGGACACCAGTGGTCGTGCTCTCGGGCGGCGAGCCCCTGATGCGTGACGATCTCTGTACGATCGCCCGGTACGGAACAAAGCAGGGCCTGCGGATGGTGATGGGGACAAGCGGGTACTTCCTCGACCGTCCCATGGCGGCCCGGCTCAAAGAGGCCGGGATCCGGGCTGCGGCTATCAGCCTTGACTCAGCCGAGCCGGCCGTCCATGACTCGTTTCGCGGGGTGAGCGGGGCATGGGAGCGGGCTGTAACAGCAATCAATAACTGTACGGAGGAGGGGATCGGCGTCCAGATCAACATGACCGCGATGCGCCCGTCGGCAGGAGACATTGAATCCGTGGTTGCGTTCGGGAAAAATCTCGGGGTCCGGGACTACCAGGTCTTCTTTCCCGTCCCGACCGGGCGGGCCGGCGGGAGCGGCCCGGAAAATCCCCATGAGTACGAGGAGGTTATCCGGCAGGTGCTCATGAAGTACCGCGACAGCGACATCAGCCTCCGTCCCACCTGCGCCCCGCAGTTCCGGAGGATCGCCGCTGGTCTTGGGATCGAAAAACCGGGCTCTGGCCGGGGCTGCATTGCCGGGATCAGGTACTGCCGCATCTATGCAAACGGCGACGTGACCCCCTGCCCGTACCTGCCGGTCACCGTCGGCAATGTCAGGGAGGTCCCCTTTGACCGGATCTGGAACGATTCCCCGATCTTCCAGGCATTGCGCGACCCGGGCCGGCTTACCGGGAAATGCGGGCGGTGCGAATACAAGACCATCTGCGGGGGATGCCGGGCCCGGGCCTACCGGGGGGCTGAGGCATTCTCGTCCCGCTGGTGCGATGGCCTCGAAAAACCCTTGGCGATCGCGGGAGACCTCTGTGCAGAAGACCCGTGGTGCCCGTACGAACCGGGAGGCAGCTCATGAACGACAACACAGCGACAGACACGCTCGATCTCAAAATCCTTGATACACTCCAGCAGGATGTTCCGCTCGTGGCCCGGCCCTGGGAAGCAATAGCCGCCCGGCTGGATATCCCGGAAGCACTCCTGCTCGAACGGCTCAGGCACCTGAATGAGGAGGGTGTGATCCGCGGAATATCGCCCATCGTTGAGTCACGGGCGCTCGGCATAACTGCCGCAACACTCGTGGCCCTCCCGGTCCCTGCTGAACGGATCCGCGAGGTGGCAGGGCTGATCAACGCGTATCCCGAAGTGTCGCACAATTTCCGGCGGGACCACTATTACTCGCTCTGGTTTACGCTCTCGGCGGAGAGTAAGGAGGCGCTTGAACAGCTCCTTTCGGAGATCCTTACTAAAACCGGTTTTTCACGGGATAGGATCCTTGACCTGCCAACCGTAAACAAGATCAAGATCGATGTCCGGTTCCCGCTGGCGCCGGACAGAAGGGAGGCCCCTTAATGGACCCGACCGACATGAAGATCCTTGCCGCCCTTGAAGACGGGCTCCCGCTCGTCCCCGAACCGTTTGAGGAAATCGGAAAGAGGCTCGGCCTTACCGGTGGCGAGGTGCTCGCGCGGACACAAAAACTCCAGGAGACCGGTGTGATCCGGCGGTTTCGGGCCCGCATCAACCAACGAAAGCTCGGCATATCCGCAAATGCCCTTGTTGCCTGGCGCTGCAACGGGAAGCCGGCCGAAAAGACCGGCGCAGTCCTCGCATCGTATCCTTCCGTCACCCACTGCTACGAGCGAAAGGCCGTGCCGGGCCGGTGGGAGTATTCCCTGTACACCGTCCACCACGGGCGCTCGCGGGAGGCGGTCGACGGGGAGATCCGGAAAATAGCCGGTGCAGCCGGTCTTTCGGAGTATCTTGTCCTTTTCAGCACTGAGGAGTATAAGCGAGTTCCCCATCTCCGTATCAGGGAAAACGGGAGGGGATCATGAACCGTATCACCCAGTGCCTGCACGGGAAAGGAACCGTCAGCGCCGTGATGAAGCACCGGCACGGCGATGTCCCGTCCCGGTACCTCGCCTTCTCCGGGATGAGAAGGCCCGTTGTTTTCTGGAACCTCACCGACCGCTGCAACCTTGCCTGCACCCACTGCTACAGCCGATCGGCCCCGGACAGCCCGACCGCAGGAGAACTTTCCACCACGGAAGCGCTCGCGTTCATCGACGACCTTGCCGCAGCGGGCATACCGCTCGTCATCTTCACCGGTGGGGAACCGCTCGTCCGCCCCGATATCTGGCAGCTTGCAGAACACTGCCGGGAGGTGGGGATCAAGACCGCGCTCAGCACGAACGGTACGCTCATCACTGATGAGGTGGCAGGAAAGATCAAGGCGGCAGGGATTGAGTACGCGGGGATCTCGCTTGATGGGGCGACCGCACAAACCCATGACCGGTTCCGGAACACACCGGGAGCATTTGCCCGGGCAACTGCCGCCTTTGCCCGGTGTAAAAATGCAGGAGTCCGGTGCGGCGTGCGGGTGACGCTGACAAAAGAGAACGCAGATGAACTCGGTCCCCTCGTCCGTCTCTCCCGGGACCTCGGGGCATCGCGGTTCTGCCTGTACTGGCTGGTGCCCTGCGGGCGGGGGAGCGACTCTTATGAGCGGCTCCAGCTGGGCGCAGAGGAGGTCACGCAGGCGCTCGCGCTCCTGTACCGTACGGCGCAGGAGATCCCACCGGAGCAGATGGAATTTTTAACCGTCGATGCCCCGCAGGACTGCATTCACCTGATCCACTCCATGGAACGCGACCACTCACCGGATCTTGCCGAGGCCCGGGACCTGCTTACCTCGCTCAACGGGGGGTGCAGCGCCGGCGACCGTGTGGCAAACGTGGACCCCCGGGGAAACGTGTACCCCTGCCAGTTTGCGCGGTCGCCAGAGTTTCTCGTGGGAAATATCAGGGACCGGCCCTTATCAGCGCTCTGGAACGATGCGGACAACCCGGTGCTCTCACGGTTCCGCACAAAACCCCCGGTTGTCGGGGGAAAGTGCGGCTCGTGCACCTATCTCTCCCTCTGCGGCGGCGGGTGCCGGGTGCGGGCCTGGGCCACGGGCGGCGACCTTACCGCGGAGGACCCGTTTTGCTACGTGACCGGGCCCGGTGGCGGTCAGGCATAACGGGGAATAGTAACGGCATTCCCGCCGCAGGGGTGCCCCGTTGAGGGCGGCGGCACTCCTCGCTCGTCCGAGTGTATGGGGGCATCAGTCCCTGTCCTCCTGGTTGGGGAGACTGGCTGGAACCATTCCTCCTGTGTGGAAGCCTTTTGTAGTTTCATCGTATAAGACTGATAAATCAAATCGTGATCATCATGACCGAAAAGAAAGGGCACTTTGTAAATGGGCTCTGGGTGGAAGACACCGTTGCAGCCCCCGCAAAAGAAGAGCACCCGATCGATGTCCGCCTTGCCGCAGCCACCAAATCAGTTCTCTCTGCAATGGACGATCTTGCAAAAGTCACCCACGATCTCGTGGCAACGGACGAGGGCAAAAAGCATATCGAGAATACCGTAAAAGAGACGACGGCTCATGTCCAGAAATCCTTTGACGATATCCTTACCCGGGCGAAAGCCGAAGTGGACAAGGCGAAGGCTGATGTCGAAAAGGTAAAAGCTGAGATGATTAAGGCAAAATCCGAAGGAGAAAAGGCAAAGGCCGACACGGGCAAACCCGGCGAGCCAAAAAAGTAAGCGAGAGTGGGGAGATTCCTGCACGGGATCTCACGTCTCTTTTTTCATTTTGTGCATTTTGTATCCCGTCCGGTGGACTGCCCGCGGGGTGGGGGAATCTGCGTCCCCGCCCTTTGCGTACGTAAAAGGGGCTGTGCCCAGCTTACGTAAAGAGCATCAGTCTGGTTATATCGTCTTTTAAGTCGCCGCTGCAGTACTCAATCCCGCCGACAAGTGAGGTGACCAGCCGGGGATCGAAGTTCCCTTTCGTGTACCAGCAGGTCATGTTCTTTCCCTCAAGCAGGGTCTTCATCTCCTGCATTTCGCTTGCGTTCAGCTGCACCAGCGTCTTGGTGAAACTGCAGTTTGTCGTGGTGGTGTACCGGAACGTCCCGACCGCGTCGGTAATGGTGACGCCCGAATCAGTGCAGTTGTTGGCCGCCGCAATAACTGCGGCCTGCTCCGGGGTGACGGCACCCTGCGGTGCGGGAGTTGCCGGGCCGTTTGCTGTACAGCCGGCGGCAACGGTCAGGATAACAAGCACGCACAGGATCCCGGCACACAGGAGCCCGGGGTTAGGGAATCTTTTGTCGTTCATGGCAGCCTCAATACCCAAAGACAGCCTGGTTTACCAGGTTGCCTGCTCTTGATGCTTCTCTCGGATCCGCATACATCATGAAATCTTTCAGGGTGATCAGCGTGGACGGTTCACCGGATGACGGCCGGATATCAGTGCCGTAGACGTTCTGTTCGGTAACCGGAAGGGTATTTGCGATCGTGGCCACAACGTTGCTGTTCGCCGTGGTCGGGTATGTCGTGAGGTCGTTACCATCGGCAAAATCCCTCCTCATGGTTTCTGCCGCACTACCGGCAAGGTTGTTGTTGATGGCGGTGTTTGCGTACCCTATGCCCACCTCGATCTGCCCCTCGCTCTTCTTTAACTGGGCCATGTCCCAGTTCGCCTGGAAGTTATTCGGATCCTTCACGAGCACCGCGGTGTACTCCTTCTCGATCTCCGGTCCGTTGTCACTTATCCGGGCCCTGACCTGCGCAAGCTGTGCCCGGTCCGCGGTAATCTCCGCGGGCTCCGGCAGGTAGTTCCCGGTCAGCCGGTAATTCAGGCTGCTTTGCGCCTCAAACGCAGTGATGGCATGGTCAATCTGGTCCCGCTGGGCGCAGAGATCCAGGTAATTCTGGAGATCCGAATGCGGGCCGGTGAGCATCGCGGCATAGGAACTCTCCGTGGTCTGGGCAGCAGTTGTGGTGACCGCCGCCGCTGCCGGGCAGCCGCTGCTGCTTGCCCCGTTCAGGGTAGTGGTACCGCTGCATGCGCCGTCAGATCCTGAATAGTCCCACGTGTATGTTGCCGTAAATGCCGTACAGTCCGCGGTAAAGTACACATCGTAGTCCGACAATGTTGAGGATCCCGGCGGGTCGGCCACGGATCTCCCCGGTATGTGCAGGATGTTTCCGGAGGTAAACGTCCCCCCTGCCGATCCATGCCCGACATCCCCCATCACGGCGGTTGTACCGCGGTACTGGATGGGAACCGAGTACTGGTTGGTGTATACCCCGCCCCCGCAACCTGACTGGTCCTCGCTCACCGTTACCTGCCAGAGGTACGTTCCGCGGTAGGTATTCCAGCTCCATGATGAAGCTGCATTGTCCGCTGCAACAGGAACCATGAATGCAAGGACAACAATAAGTCCCACCATCCACCTTGACATAACAAGGAGGGAATTGAGGACATCCTGTATAAAAGGGTTTCTGCAAATCTCCCGGAATATCTTCTCACGATCCTCCTCATCTACCTGTGAACGCCGGGCTAGCAGGGGATAACCTCCCCGGGGGTATCGTGACATCGTATCCGTCCGGCAAAATCAGGCCATCCACAGCGTCCCGGCAACTCAGGCAAAAGCCCGAAATTCCCTATAGAGACTATTGTGCGGGTTATAGGTCTCGTGTCCCCTCATTCGGGAAGAATAAAATGATCCATCGTCGTAAAAAAAGTGAGGATCACGATGGATCTTAAACAAAGTATCGAGCTGATACACATCAGTGCCACGCATTCATCCCTCGAATCACGAAGGGTGGCACTTTCCAAATATCTCGCACAGCACCCGGAGATTGACAAAGACGAGCTCTCAACGATGATGCCGGAAATGCACATCTGCTAAAGATGCATTTCAGCGGCTACTATGAATTTTAAAGGGAGAGACCTGATCAGCAAAAAGTGGCAGTCCTGTCACCCCCACCATTTTTATCCCGGAACCTCCGACACACACGTATGAAACTTCTCGCATTCAACGGAAGCCCGAGAAAGAAGTGGAACACTGCAACACTTCTTGAACATGCGCTCAGAGGCGCCAAAGACCAGGGGGCAAAGACCGAACTTATCCACCTCTACGATCTGGACTACAAAGGCTGCACCAGCTGCTTTGCCTGCAAAAGGATCGGGGGGAAGAGCTACGGGCACTGCGCCGTAAAAGACGATCTGCGGCCGGTCTTAAAAAAAGTCGAGGCCGCAGATGCGATCCTGGTAGGTTCGCCCATCTACTACGCGATCACGACCGGCGAGACACGGTGCTTCCTCGAACGGCTGATGTACCCGTACTCGGTGTACGACAAGGAACGGTCTACGCTCTTTGGCAGGAAAATCCGGACCGGGTTTATCTACACGGCCGGGGCAAAGGAGGAGATGGTAAAGGAGATGGGCTTTGACCGGAATGCGCAGGTGACCGAGATGGCGATGGCCCGGATCTTCGGGTCGTGCGAGTCAATGTTTGTCACCGATACCTCCCTGTTCGATAATTATTCGAAGTATGTATCCACGCTCTTTGACCCGGAAGAGAAGAAAAAACACCGGGACGCGCAGTTCCCGAAGGACTGCAAAAAAGCATACGAGTTCGGAGCGCGGCTGGTTCGGAAAGGCGCGTGATCCCCCTTCCCATGTGCCGCGGCCGGCCAAGGGGTTACCCCTGGAAAAAAGAGCGGCCTGCCCGCTAAACATAAAAATAAGACCGGGTCGCATGGTCATTACGGCCCCGGCACGCGAACCCCGTCACTCTTTTTTCTTGGTAGACGTAAAGTGGATATACAGCGAAATCCCTGATACGACAAGGACGGTAATAGAACTGATTATGGCAGCGAGAACCGTCGAGTTTCCGAGCAGGCCCGTATCCTGCGTGGGTTCGGGTGCGACCGTGACAACAACGGCGACCACCGGGACGGTTGCGTTCGTGGCCGGTGTCAGCATCGCTGACGTGCCCTCTATTGGCTGGAGCGTACCGTATCCCTCTGCCGTCTGTCCCGCCACGACATAGATCGAGCCCTCGTAATTAGTATACCCGCTCAACTCCAGCTGCAGAAGATGGTTTCCCGCAGCCACGTCAGTCACGGTATTCGGGGTTGTCCCGCAATAGAGGCCATCGATCAGGATACTGGCGCCGGTCGGGGAAGAGTACACACTCACGCTGCCGGTATTCGGGGCTTCCGTGGCGTAGACGGTCGGTTGTATTGTCGTGACAACGGTTGTCGGCTGGGTGACCGTGACCGTTGTATTCACGGGAGTGGCAGTTGTCACGGTGGTGGCAACGGTCGTCGGTGAAGTGGTGACATTGGTCGGTTGTGTGGCAATCGTTGTCGGTGAAGTGGTGACGCTGGTCTGTGGTGTGATAACAGTTGTCTGGGCTGCTGTGACATTTTCAGCACTGACCGGGAGTACAATGAGAAGTATTGCGAGGAATACTGTGACAGATATGACCGATGATCCGCGTCCACGTGACATTGCTACAGTCCTGCCGGCTGGATGTGCCGGTGATTTCTTGCAGAATTTACATTGTTGTTATTAGTGATAAAACCGTTTTATTCAAAAGAGCACGTCCGGACCCGGAAACCGCCGGAAAACCCCTGTTCCCCGCAGGAGTCCAGACTCTACGCGAAGCAATGAGTATGGCCGTGCAGCAAATCAGTGTTATGCGGACGAGGGGGGCCGGGGTTTATCCCCCATCATCCTGATCCCAATGCCAGAATCCGGATGACCCTGCCGCACGTTTCCGGAAAAGTCCGGGGTACGATTCGGGAATTTTGAAAAAAATGTGGATCAGCAGCTTGAGGATTTTTAAAGAAAGTTCGATCACGCTGCTGAACATTTCCAAAAAAGTACGGTTCAGCAGCTGAAGATTATAGAAAAAAGTCCGGGTCGCGAGCTGACAAGGCCGGAAAAAAGAATGGCTCATGAGAACGGGCCCCGGTGGCATACCCCTAAAAAAGTGGTCTTTTGGATCTGACAGGTATTCACACGCCGGTAATAGTTATGTGCACACCCTGAGTTTTGCCTCGCAGGACGGCGCACACGCATCCCCGCCACCGCCAATCTTGCAGAACATGATACAGATATAATAGGCAGGCAGGTTGATGATCGGGAAATAACATTTGGTACCCCTCAGAACCCCTCCCAATCCCGATTCCCCGGTAATGCGGGGCAGCCCTGAATTGCCGCAGGGCGAGCCGGCTGCCGATAATTTCACCGGTGCTGCACCGCCGCTCTTCTCTGTCACGCCATACCCGGCCCCGGCAACGGTTCCCGCAAGGGCCAGCAGGAGCAAACAACATGCCAGTTTTTTGAGTGCGTCCATCATTGTGAATTCCTCTCGCGGAACCCTTGTCTTCCCGGGCAATAAGGGCGGCTTTGAGTGAAAAATTCCCTTCAGCTATTGGATTGGGATACCCCCTCCCGGACAGGGCAGGGACCCGAAATACCGGTAATGCCGACGGCAAATTATCCGAAGATGAAGTGACTTGAATTTAACTGGTTTTTGTGGGTTTGAGTAAATCCTCCCTCCCGTTAGGGGATTGTCCGGTCTCCCTCCCTGTCCCCTCACATCCGCTTCGCGAGCATTACTGGTATTCCGATCGCCGCCAGGACAACCGCCATCCCGCCTCTTCCGGTTCAGATTTCAGCAGTCGTCGCATCGGGCTATGCATGCACATTTATATAAATACAGGAAACATCCTCAACAAGAGTCACGGGAGGAAGGGGGACGAATTCATATGGACGGGACGAACGATAAAAAATCCTGTATCGAGGCGGATATTCTTGATAATGCCCTCGTCATGATAGCAATACTCGGCGAGAAGGGCCGGATCATCTCATGGAACCATGCTGCTGAGACCATCACCGGATATTCACAAAACGACGTGATTGGCAGTGACACCATCTGGAAAAAACTCTATCCTGACAAAGATTACCGCACGATCGTCACCGGGAGAATTGCCGGTATCCTTAAAACAAAAAATTATTTTGAAAATCTTGAAACAATGATCCGTACGCGATACGGCGAGTCCCGCACCATCCTCTGGAATACCAAGATAATCCGGGAGAGCGGCCTCTACAGGACCATCTCTGTCGGCATGGATGTCACGGCCGAACGGGAGGGCCAGGTATTCCGGGAAAGTATCATCGATAACGCGTACGTGCTCATTGCTGTTCTCGATCCCAAAGGGCAGATACAGGTCTGGAACAAGGCTGCAGAGATGATCACCGGGTACTCCTCCGATGAAGTGATCGGCCGGCGTGACATCTGGAAAAAACTGTACCCCGATGCTGAATACCGCCGCAGCCTGACGGATAAAATTTCCCGGATTATTGCCGGACAAAATTATTTCGAAAATCTTGAGACGACGATTCTCACAAAAACAGGGGAGCGGCGTATTTTATCATGGAACACCCGGCAGATTGGTGCAAACGGGGTGTATCACGAGATTGCCATCGGCAGAGACATCACCGAGCAGCGCAAGGCGGAGGAGGCGCTCGTTGCATATATGACCGAGATGACCATGCGGCTGAAACAGCCGGTCGGTATCATCAGTAGCACCCTTCTTGAATCGGCACAGCTCTTCAAGGACGGGATGCTGAGCCACGATGAAATTATCCTGGTGTTTGAAGGTCAGGCAAGGAACGCTGCCCAGATTGAGGCTAATATCCAGGAGTTCCAGACAGCGATCGTTGAAAAGAACCGATCAATTCCCGAAGCGTATCAGAAATTTCTCGAAGGGTGAAGATATGCCGGACTTTATTGACCCCCGGGACCTGGAAAAAAAGAAGATCTTCCTGATCCTGTCATCCCCCGAAAAGATCCGCCAGCGCAATAGCGACCTTATCAAAGAAATTTCAGGTCTGGGATATCACACGATTGTCGTCACGACGAACTATCCCTATAGCGTGCTTGCCAAGATGTATGCCCAGACCGGTATCCCCGTTGACAGCGTCTCATTCATCGATGCGGTGACCCATACGTCTGTCGGGAGTGCTGAGAATATTCCCGGGATCGTACGATTTATCAATAACCCGGCGAACCTGACCGATATGGGCATTGCAATAACTGAAATGCTCAAGGAGCAATCCGGCAAGAACGTGTGCATCATGTACGACTCTGTGAGTACGATGCTGATCTATCTCTCATCGGTGAACATCTCGAAATTCATCCATTTTGTAACAAACAAACTCCGGCTCATGGATGTTTCCGGCGTATTTCTTGCGGTTGAGAAGGGTCTGGACCCCATGCTGATGTCACAACTTACTACGTTTGTCGATGATGTTGTCGATACAGGTTGACTCCATGAACCGGTAAAAGGCCGGATCAGATTGAACATGAGTCCCGTGATCGTCTGTCGGCCAGATGTGAGTGCACGGATGGATTTACGCTGGGTTGTGAAGGATGTGTCAGGGACGTGGCGCTTCTTTGCGGGTTTGGGGTCAGGGAAGCATCAGCCCCCGTTGTCGTGATCGAGAGAACTGGATTCCGGGTGATCCTGTCCGGCCCGCAACCGCAGGAAAAAGAGGGGGGTTCCCACCCTCCTGTTCACGAGGGTGCTCTCCCTTTTTCCAACATATCGTAACCTTCATTACCTTTTATTCCGGATCGAACTATATGCACGATATTGTCAGCAGCAAAAAGATGGAGAACGGGATTGTCGTTTTCTGGGAAGAGAAAGGGGAGAAGACGTATGAGTCGTTCAATTACTCCGAACTCATCGACATGAACATCAATGCGCTCGACCTGCTCGAACGCCCGAAATCCTACAAAGTCGATAAGGATGCGCACAAACTCATCGTAAAAAAATAACCGGTAACCCCCGGCTCCCCCGTTTTCCCACCCGGATCTTACTGCACATCCGAACGCCGGAATGCCCCATGAGGTATGACCATCTCAAACCGTGCACCGCTCCCCGGCGCCCCGGTTTCCGCAATGGAGATACCGGTGATTGAGAGGATCTCGCGGGCGAGAAAGAGCCCGAGCCCGGTGTTCTTCCCAAACCCCCGCTCGAAAATCTTTTTCTTATCCGCCTCGGGAATACCGACACCGTCATCCTCGCATACGATAATCTGGTTTCCGTTCCTGAAATCAAGGAAGAACCGGATGGTCGTGATCCTGCCGCCATACCGCACGGCATTTTCCATAATGTTGTAAACGACCCTGACGATAAGCGGGTCGGCGAACAGTTCCAGACCACCGGCCGGGATCTCGTTTAGCACCCGTACCTTGCCGAGCGGGGCCTCGTGTGCGGCAGTGTCAACAATGGTGTGGGCGTCCTGCCATGTGGGAACGGCGATCCCGATCGTCTCGTATTCCTTGGTGAACCGGATCATGGTTGAAATACGGTTCATCGATTGCGTAATCCAGCCGAAATAGTAGTCGAGAGCCGGATCCGGGGCCTTCTCATGGAGTAACTCGACAAAACCATTCAACGCCATAATCTGGTTGGTGATGTCGTGCCGCATGATGCCGCAGAGGAGGTTGAGGTTCCTGTTTGCCTGGCAGAGGGCCTCTGCCGCCTGCTTATGCTCGCTGTTATCGGTTATGTATCCTTCAAGGGCGACAAGTTTGTTTCTGGCATCGAAGATCCCTCGTCCCTGCTCCCAGACCCACCGGATCCTGCCCGACTTGTCGGCGATCCTGTACTCCATCTGGAACGGGCCCCGGTCCTGAACACCTTTCTGGACATCTTCGTACACGTGCTGCCGGTCTTCCGGCACAATAAGAGATCCATACGATACGACGTGATTGTCGATCAGGTCGCCGGGATCATACCCGGTGAGATCCTTACAGCCCCCGCTTGCAAATTCCATGGTCCAGTCAGGATCGTTTCGGCACCGGTAGACCATGCCCGGCAGGTTATGCATAAGGGTATCAAGCATCCGCCGGTTATCGGCAAGTGCCTCCTCTGCCTGCTTCTGCCCGGTGATGTCCTCCATGTGGACCATGATAAGATCCGGGGGGACAAAGGCCGCAGTGGCGTGGATAACCTTCCCGGGCAGGAAATGTTCAGATACGATCTTCTTTGAGATCCCGGTCCGTTCGGAAAAACACTGCCTGACCTCGGCCATGAGATCCGGCCGGGCTGCATAGAGATCGGATGCACATTTTCCGAAATATTCGTCAGCCCGGCCACTGGTGAGGACTTCTGCTGCCTTGTTGCAGCCGACAAACACAAAATCCCCGTCCCGGTGCTGCCAGGTAAAGATAGCGAGCGGATTGTTCTGGTACTGCTCGCGGAACCGGATCTCGCTCTCCCGGAGCGATTCTTCAACGCGTTTGCGTTCCGTGATGTCTGTCCCGACACTAAACAGGCCGGCGTACTGGCCGTTTTCATCAAAGAGGGGTTTGTTCTGCCACCGGATCCAGACCCGCCTCCCGTCGCGGGTGATGTTTTCGTTCTCGTTTTCTGTGTAGTTCCCGGGATGGCGGATGATGTCATCGATCATGAGACGGAGATCGCGGTCGGATCCGGATTGGGTGGCCGGGACAATCGTACCCATCACGGGTTTCCCGGTAATTTCGTCGCTGGTATACCCGAAAAACTGCTGCGCATATTCATTAAGGAAGGTAACATTCCCGTTTTCATCCCATTTCAGGATAATGTTGTTCGCATTTTCGACCAGTTCGCGGTATTTTTCTTCGCTCTCCCTCAGCAGCTGTTCGGCCCTTTTACGGCGTGAGATGTCGCGAAGGATGACGAGACCGGCAGGTTTGTTCTGGTACCGGTAGGTTGCAACCGATGATTCAACCTCGACGGGAGAACCGTCCATCTTCAGGTACACCGTCTCCATGTGCCCGACCGGTTTACTCTCTTCCATGACAATACGTGCCCGTTTTTGGACCTCTTCAAGGAATGAGGTGTGGACCCGGTCAGAGAGCGACATGCCAATCAGCTGATCCGCTGACGCTGCCCCCATCAGCCGGACCATGGCGGGGTTGACATAGGCAAAGGTCTCCCCGACAATGATATAAATAGCATCGGGGGAACTTTCAACAAGCCTCTGGAAATTTTCCTCGCTCTCCCGGATCTGTTTTTCACTCCATTCCAGTTCATTATACTGGCTGCGCAGTTCCTCATCAGAAGCGGTGATCTGCTCATATGCGGCACGGAGTTCTGTCTCTGACTTCTTGCGTTCGGTGATGTCCCGGATGGACTCGATTGCACCGGCAATGTTCCCGTTCTGGTCAAAAAGCAGGCTGGCCTTTCCCCAGAGATGGACTTGGGTTCCGTCCGGTTTTTGGAATGCAGCTTCGGCAGTCAGCATCCTGCTGTCGTGGATGGTATAGAGGTACCTGTCTTTTTCGATCTCTTCATTTGGGACAAGAATGAGGTCGATGAGCATCGGGCGGCGTTCGTTATACAACCGAAGAGCATATTCATAATTGTCTTTTCCGGAGATCTCTGAAAATTTAACACCGGTTAACTCTTCCATTGCCTGGTTCCACGCGAGTACTCTTCCCGTCTTGTCGATGGCAAAGGTCGCGTCCGGCAGGAAGTTGAGGATATCCGCTTCCCGTCGCTCGAGGGCCCGGATGTTCGCCTCTGCCCTTCTCTGCTGGACCGCGAGGTGGGTCTGGTGTGCAAGCTCGGCAAACTGCGACAGGGGCTCCCCCCCTTTCTGGAGATAAAAATCGGCCCCCTCGTTCAAGGCCTGGATGACGATCCCTTCACGACCCCGGCCGGTAAAAAGGATGAACGGGATCGTATTCCCTGAATTTCGTACCTCTTTTAAAAATTCGATGCCATCCATGCCGGGCATCTGGTAATCTGAGATGATGGCATCGTATGCTTTTGTCTCCATCAGTGTGAGTGCATCCGGGGCAGACGTAATGATGTCAACACTGAGTTCCCCGCTCCGCTCAAGGAAGAGTTTGCCGATCTCAAGCAGGCTGGGCTCATCGTCAACATATAAAACAGAGATCATACGGGTGCGTATCCTGTAATCTCAATTCTTCCTTCGATGCTGATGAACTTTGGCATCGGCACATTCGTTCGGATTTTTTGAGAGCTCCCCGATGAAAAGAAGATGGGGTGGTTATGGAGATCGAAACGGTTCGGGAGAAAAACCGGCAAAAACGGTTCACGTACAATCTAAAAAAACCGGTCATCCCACTCCTTTCACCCCGAGGCCGGGCAGAGAGTGTACTCTTGCCACGTTGACGTGCGATCCTGACTAAAAAAGGTGCGGGAAGTTACCCGCGGTTATTTCTTTGCTTTCCGGATCACGGTGAGGTCGCCCAGCGTCTGGGTGATCTTTGCCTGTGTCTTCTTTTCTGTATCGGTCGTGAGGATATCGACAAGCTTGATACCGAGGACTTTTTCGAGTTTCTTCCTGACTTCCTCTTCCGGGATCAGTTCTCCCTTCTCAATCTTTTTGATGAGCAGTTCCCGTACCATCATCTGCAGGGCGAGGTCTTTCTGGGAAAGACCTTTTTCCATACGGGCGTTCCTGACCCGCTCCGCATAATCCTCGACGATATCGCCTTCCATGTAATCGAACATGTCCCGTTTCCGCTGTGCGGGGACGGTCACCGGCGGGGCCCGGGCCCCTTGGGCGGGCCGGGCAGCCGGTCGCTGCACATCAGTACGCCGGGCCTGCTGCACCTCGGTACCGAACTTCCCGCATTTGCTGCATACCTGGAGCTCCGCGCCCTCCACACGGATCAACTTCGGGATGCCGCGAATCGCTTCTCCACACATTTCGCACTGCATAATCTCACAAACACTTTATATGCAGATTTCCCTATATACCTATTTGAGGAACCCACGTGGGCGATATTCTCCGCGATACAGCCGAACCGCAGAGCCCGGAAGAATTATGCAGGCTGTATCGCACGCTCAGCGAACAGCTGCGTGATCAGCTCCAGCAGATCGAGAGCGATAAGCACGATCTCGAGACCCAGATGCTTGACCGGGTCGGTAATCTCGAGTCACGAAACCTTGAGCTCCGGGAGCAGCTCCGTCAGGTCGAGGCAGACAAGCGCTATATTGAGACCCAGAAGATCCGGTACGAGCGTGAGGTCAGGAAACTCAAGAGCGAGAGCGAACAACTCCGGAGCCCCCCGCTTATCATCGGGACCATCGTCGATGTCGTCGACACCACCCGGGTCATTGTCCGGAGCAGCGCCGGGCCAAGATTTCTTGTGAGGAGTTCACCGAGCATAAATCCCGAGGATTTAAAGGCCGGGGCCCGCTGCACGCTCAACCAGCAGTCACTCGCTATTGTCGAACTGCTGCCGAGCAGTTTCGATGCACAGGTCTACGGTATGGAGCTCGTGGACTCGCCACAGGAGTGTTATTCAGACATAGGGGGCTTAAAAGACCAGATTAACGAGATCCGCGAAGCAGTCGAACTCCCGTTGAAACGCCCCGAGCTCTTCACCCGGATCGGGATCGAACCCCCGAAGGGTGTCCTGCTCTACGGACCACCCGGGACCGGAAAGACCCTGCTTGCAAAAGCGGTCGCCCACGAGACAAATGCGCACTTCATGCGGGTGGTCGGAAGCGAACTTGTCCAGAAATATATCGGTGAAGGTGCCCGTCTCGTCCGCGAGCTCTTCGACCTTGCAAAGAAAAAAGCCCCGACCATTATATTCATCGATGAGATTGATGCCGTGGGAGCCGCCCGGACCGAGGCGAACACATCGGGCGATCGCGAGGTGCAGCGTACCCTCATGCAGCTCTTGGCTGGCATGGATGGTTTTGAGAACCGGGGCGATGTGAAGATCATCGGGGCCACGAACCGGATCGATATTCTCGACAAGGCTCTGCTCAGGCCCGGCAGGTTCGACCGGATCATCGAGATCCCACTGCCGGATGAAGAGGGCCGGCTTTCCATCCTAAAGGTACACACCCGGTCCCTTGCGACAGATGATACGGTCATCCTGTCGGAAATTGCAAATCTGACCGAGGGGAAGAATGGCGCCGATCTCCGGGCAATCTGCATGGAGGCCGGGATGTATGCCATCAGGAACGAGAGGGCCTCGATCACCCGTGAGGATTTCCTGTCTGCGATCGAGAAAGTGCGGCTCGATTTCAACCGTTCGCTCTCTGATGTGGAAGGCAGGATGTTTGCATAAGGGTCCGGGGAACCACGAAAAGACCGCTCGTGCGATCAGTGGAATTGTTACAACGAGTGGTATCACTCCCTGTTTTTTTAACCATCGTCCTGCAGAGACCCGTGTGCCTTTTTTTTAACCCGGTTGAAGAGGAGCCGGTGTCAGGAGTGTGCGGTATGTTCAGGCAGCAGTCGCCATCTCCGGTGACCGCGAACTTTTTTTCCCTCCAGAGCAAAGATATAGGAATCAGGATGTAAACAGAGTGGAACATTATGAGCGATCCAACGACACCAGATGATACCCCGCAAATCCCGGAAGAGAAGACCGTCGCTGAGGCAGATACCACGGACGCCCCGGCAGACACTTCTGCAGATGCAAAAGAAGAACCTCCTGAATCACAGGATGCAGTTCCGGAGCAGGAGACACCGGAGAAGCGGGAGAAACGAAAGAACCTGCTGATCACCGTGGGCGTGGCGGCAATCATCATCATTGCTGCGGCATGTGCTTTTGTTTTCCTCACGCCGCAGGTTGCGACGACAGGTGATCAGGTATCTGTCTATTACACCGGGGCGTTTGACAACGGGACCGTATTTGACTCAAACATGAACGGCACCCCGCTTGAATTTACCCTGGGCAACAAGACTGTCATTGCCGGGTTTGAAAATGCGGTGATCGGCATGTCGAAGAACCAGGTCAAGACGGTGACCGTTCCCTATGCCGATGCCTACGGGGCGTATGACCCGGGACTCGTCCAGACCCTCAACCGTACCGGGCCTCTCGCAAATGTCTCATTTATTGTCGGGAAAACCTATACCGTCCATGACAAGGTTTCCAACACGTACTCCCGCATAAAAATCCTCAATGTTACCCCCACAACCATCACCTGGGATGCCAATAGCCCCCTGGCTGGGCAGAACCTCACGTTCATGATAACACTGGCAAACCTCACAAAAATGCAGCAGTGACCGGGATACTCCGGCATCACTTTTTTTGTCTCACCGGCTGTTTTTCGTTCACAAAACTCCTGAAACTTTGTGAAAATAGACCGGATTGTCTCTAAAAAAAAGGGAGATCTTTGAGTGCCCGCCGGATAGCCGCCGGCTCATCGGTTATTCGTTCCCGTCGGCCCCGGGATCGGGGTTTTCTCCTGCATCCTCAAGGGGGATCGGCTCCCCGATGTCTTCCACTTCGTCTTCAGTACACCAGACTTCGATGGTGGCGTCGGTACCAGCAAGGTCTCGTGAATAGTCCTGTGGTGCCGAACCCGGTGACATCACGAGCTGGCGGGCCAGTTTGCCATGGGAAAAACCGTAGAGGCGGCGGAACGCCCATGTCTTTTCGAGTATCACGGTCCGCTCGTAGTAGACATCCTGTGCAAAGGTCTGGGTGCAGAAGATCCCTTTTTCCACTTCAAACAGCGTTTCTCTCACGTAGCGACGGATATACCAGCGCAGTTCCGACACGAGCGAGAGGGCGCTTCCGAGAGTGGCGACCGTGATATACACACCGGAGGGAACCTTTTTCGGATGGTAAAAACGGAGTGCGAGACGGCTGGTCTCGGATGCAAAAAGCGTGTGGTGAAGGTCGATGCCTTCCCGCTGGATCAACAGAATATTCATTCGGGCGCTCCCTGTTCCTGCTGATCGCCCCGGTCCCCGGATCAGGTATACATCCGGGTATCGGTTATCGTGTCAGCCTTGACCTTGCGCACGGCACTGATAAAGTCCGGCATCTCTGCCGAAGATGCATCCCGGCGCACGGCCATCATACCAGCTTCGCGGCAGATCGCCTGGAGTTCTGCACCGGTGGCTGCCTCGGTCATCGTTGCAATAACGTCGAGGTTCACGTTTTCGAGATGCATCTTTTTGGTGTGGATCTTTAAGATCTCGAGCCGTGCGTTCTGGTCGGGCAGCGGGATCTTGATGAGCCGGTCGAACCTGCCGGGCCGGAGCAGGGCAGGGTCGAGCATATCCACCCGGTTTGTCGCTGCCATGATCCGGATCTCCCCCCGGTTGTCAAAGCCGTCCATCTCCGCAAGGAGCTGCATGAGCGTGCGTTGCACCTCGGCACTCCCACTCGTCCCGTCGTTTGTCCGCATGCTGCCGACTGCATCGATCTCATCGATAAAGACGATCGCCGGTGCCCGCTCGCGGGCAAGCGTGAAGAGCTCGCGGACAAGCCCGGCCCCTTCACCGATAAACTTGTGCACGAGTTCGCTTCCCGACATGCGGATGAACGTTGCCTTCGCCTCGTGGGCGACCGCCTTTGCGATCAGGGTCTTTCCGGTCCCGGGCGAGCCGTAGAGCAAGATGCCCTTCGGGGGCTCGACACCAATACGCCGGAAGATCTCGGGTTTTGTGAGCGGATACTCGACTGCTTCCCGCACTTCCTTAATCTCATCGGTAAGGCCACCAATCTGCGCATAGGAAATTTCAGGCGACTCTTCGAGTTCCATTACCCGGACACGGGAATCGTACACGTTTCCGATCACTTTGACGATCGAGAGCGCATTGTTGACGGCAACTTTAGTTCCGGTTTTTAACAGCGGACGGATTTCATCGGATGCATGGGTGAGGTACTCCTGGTTGTTCCCCTGCTGGCGGAGATAGATCTCGTTGTTCTCCAGAATATCGATGACCACCGCAACAAAGAGCGGCATGCGCTTGAGCTGGTTATTCTCACGTTTCAGCTGCGCATTTTCTTTCTGGAGATCTTCGGCTCTGACCTTTTGTTCAAGGAGCGCCGCCTCAAGCTCGTTTAACTGGATCTGGTATTTGAGCTCGTTCTGAGGCGCCGCGTTATCGACCGAGGTCTCTTCCATATTACTCATATATCTGCATCTTCAACCATTTATGTGGTGTGATTTTGCTCATTACCGGTCGCAGCATTTCAAGAGGCAGGGGAACGGGAAAACTGCTCGTCAGCCTGGCCCCCATATCGTTTCTTTCCGGGGTCGATCCTGAAACAGGGGTTATTGTGGAAAAAGGCCACCCGCTTGAAGGTACATCTGTGGCCGGTACCGTGCTCGCGTTTCCGTACGGCAAGGGTTCGACGGTCGGGTCGTATGTGCTCTACGCCCTTTCCCGGAACCGCCACGCCCCGGCGGCCATTGTGAATACCGAGGCGGAACCCATCATTGCCACCGGAGCGATTATCGGAAATATCCCCATGATCGATCGGCCGGATATCCCGCTTGGCCGGCTCATGAACGGGACATGCGTCACTGTTGACGGCGACCACGGGACAATGGAATACGAGGGAGCACTCCCGTAAGGCGGGAAGGGCATCACCTGCTGGATGCACTGTTGCGTAATGCTGCACCGAAAGGGATACCCCGGTGGCGGACTGGCCGATAAAAAAATATGAGAAACTATGGCGGACCTGCCGAGCCTTCCATGATGTCCTGAAGCGGGGACTCCCGCATCTTTTTTTCTGATTTTTTTGGTTCTGGTGCGGGCGGCTCTGGTTATGCCCGGTCCAATCGTGTAAAACGATCGCAATGAACAAATAATGCAACCCCCCATCCTCTGGTATGAGAGCCAGTACATTCATTTTGGTTATGTTTCTCATCTGTGGTGTGGTTGCTGTCGCCGGCTGCACCAGTTCGCAGTCCTCAACAACAACAACAACGTCCACGTCATCAGGTACGACCGCTTCTTCCAGCCTCACCACGGCCCCTACCGATGTAATGCCCGCCAATATTGCCGTGACGGTTACGGTCGGGGAGAAAGATTACCTCGGCCAGATTCCTGTGACCTTTGATGGGGGCCAGGGACAGGACAATGTCCATACGATTACCGTCACGCTGACCCGGTTTGATGGATCAACCCAGACTGAAACGCTCGGGTCAGATAAAGGTGACACCATTACTCTCGCCGGGACACGTGGCAGCGGATCCTTATCCGGCCAGTCTGACCGCGTGCAGGTTGCTGTTACGATGAATAACGGTATAACCTACAACGTAGCCGATGTCCTCCGGGAGTACCGCTCACGAAGCGGAACCGGATCATAACCGGCAGATCCTTTTTTTAGGATGCGTGAGGACTGGTACTCACCATGCGGGTAAATTGGCGGGAGATCCCCTCAGCACGTAATTCATGTGCGGTCCTGCTCGCTGCCTGCGAAAAATCCGGCTGGCACCTTCGCCCGGTCTCAAAGCCAGAGTCCGATATCACCTGTTATTCCCTGAATTCTATCAGCGAATCCCGGTACCGCGATGAGATCGCGGCGGCGGGTTGTATCACGTTTGTCGGAGGGCCGCATGCGACCGCCTGCTGGCAGGATGTTGCCACGTATGCCGATTACGTTGTCGTGGGAGAGGGGGAATACACGCTTCCGCTCCTGCTATCAGAGCTCGAAGCCGGGAGAGACGGGCATATCCCGGGTGTCGCGACCCGGGATTGGTATGAGCCGGCAAAAAGCAGTGTCCGTCTTGATGGTTATCCGCCGTTTTCCGAGGTACAGGGATACGTGGAGATCTCCCGCGGCTGCCCGTATGCCTGCGGTTACTGCCAGACACCGCAGATTTTCGGGCACTGCATGCGGCACCGGTCAATCGACGCGATTGCCCGATACGCAAACCGATACGGCCAGGCACGCTTTGTCACCCCCAATGCGTTTGCCTATGGTTCTGATGGCATTCACCCCCGGTTCGACAAAATCGGACACCTCTTACGAAAACTTTCCCACCAGATCTTTATCGGGACGTTCCCCAGTGAAGTCAGGCCGGAGTTTATCTGCGAAGAGTCACTTGCCCTGATCTCGGATTACTGCACGAACACAAAATTGCATTTCGGTGCCCAGTCGGGGAGCGATGCAATCCTTACCCGGTTGCATCGGGGACACACGATTGCGGATGCGATACGGGCAGCAGAACTCTGCCATGACGCCGGGATCACACCGGTTGTCGATTTTATTGTCGGGTTCCCGTTCGAGACCGATGATGACCAGCGGGAGACCGTTGCCGCCATACAGGAAATTGCGAGGATTGGAAAAGTCCACGTCCACCGGTTCATCCCGCTTCCTGGTACGCCGCTTGCCGGAACCCGTGCGCGGTCGCTCCTGCCAGAGACCGAGAAGACCTGCGGCGATCTTGCTCTCGGAGGAAAACTGACCGGTTCGTGGAACGAGCCTGAGATAAGGTTTTTTGGGAAGCGGTAAACAGAGAAAATTTATATTATCCCTCATCCAATAGACACTATCATGGAACGCTTATTCACGTCGGTACAACAGTTTTATGAGACAGATTCGGTAAAAACCCGGAAAGCATACCGGAAATCCCTAATTGAGTTTGGCCGGTCCAAGTACGGCGATATCCCGGACGATGAGATCTTCAAAAAACTCGACCAGTATATCCGAAAGGGAAACCGGCAGACCGTGCTCGACGACCTGCGGGCCTTCAAGAAATACCTGGACCACAAGGAGATCGTCAAGCGCGTGGACGGTAAGGAAGAGGTAACCCGGTACGCCATCAAGTCCAAGATGCTGCACATCGCGGTCGTCCAGTCGTGGCTTAGTAAAAACGAAATCGAGCTGCGGGCATACAACAGGGAGTTCACCTATAAGGAAAAACCCGACTTTAACGATCAAGCGTTCACACCGGAGACGGCAAAAGAAGTGTTCAATATGCTCACCACTCCCGTGAGCAAGTGCCTTTTTATTTTCCTTTTGTCCACCGGCTGCCGGATCAACGAGGCCACGCACGTGAGGCTCTCGGAGATCGCATGGGATACCAAACTTTCTGACGGATCAAAGGGACCGGTGCGGATCCACCTTGACGGGAGCTACACGAAAAATGGGAAATCCCGGATCGTCTTCCTGACAACCGAAGCCGAGAACTTCCTGCGGGACCTCTGGATCGACAGGAAATATTCCCGAATGATTGTCGGGCCGGATGGAAAGCAGGAAGTGTCGGATAATGGCCGGGGATGGTATCTGAAGGCTGCCAGGAACAAAAACAGGGGATTGGTGGGGTACTCAGGGAAACCCGCAGGGAACCGCCTCTCTATCATGGCTGAAGACCGTTTGTTCCCGTTCTCCAACTCTGTCGCATCCGCAATGCTCACGACCGTGATCCGCAGGGCCGGGTTCACGGAGCGGACCAAGACGGGAATCAACAAACTGCACATCCACAGCACTCGGAAGTTTTTCCGTACCCAGTTCGGGCAGGCTGCAGGACCGGACGCAGCGGAAACAATCATGGGACACTCCCCCGGCCTGACTGCGAACTATCGGCTCCTGGAAGAGGGACAGCTCGCACCGATATTCAAGAAATACGAGGCCTCGCTCACCATCCACCGGGACAAGGACGCGGAGCTCGTGAAGGAACGGGTCGAACAACAGAGCGAACGGATCGCAGCACAGGACCGCGTTATCGAGAAGCTGCAGAAACAGATGGATGAAATGAACATCCTCATCAAGGCAGCGGAAGTGGCTGAGAAAACAAAAGATTAAGATATTCTCTCTTTTTCGGCTCGGAATAGTCACCATTGATCAATTGAGCTCCGTCTTTCATGTGGGGGCATCTTCAAATATTTTCGGGTATTTTCGGGGATCGTAGTTGGAATGCCAATTCAACCATGCCACAAATTCGCTCACATTTTTAAAATCCGATCCTTCTAATACTTTTGATTTCTCTAAAAGAGCTGACATTCTATCAATTATTTGATCTTTTATCATATTTGATGACCACAACGAGTTACGCGCCGCCAGCGAGGCTTGATATTTTTCACCCAACGTAACCTCCTCGTTGAAAGATTCACTGGATATACGGTAATATACGTCGTTTTTATTAATTTTGGATTTAAATTCGATTAGGCC
>NZ_JBAVMX010000045.1:0-16436 GCF_049690535.1 Methanoregula sp.
GCCCTCGACATTGGTAACAAATCCCTCGCAGGCCGGGCCCGGATCGATCCGGCCGCCGAGCTCCGGGATCTCGAGCATTCCGGTCATGCTCCGCACCACCCGGACATCGAGGTCTTCTTTTGTCGTCACCGCCAGTTCGTACCGCACCGGCCCGGCATTTTTGAGCATCTGGGTATCGACATACCGGTACCCGCAGGACGGGCACGTTGCAGAAATAATGAGAATATCAGAAAAATAGGGAATATTTTCCGTCTGGTAGAGATATTCTATTTCAGTATTGCAGTATGGACACGGTCCCGGAACGATCGTGCGCAAAGGGTTATGCCCCGCCAATCTTGTCGCGCGAGATCTTCACGGACATCGGTGTGAGAACGACGTACCGCTGGTCGCCGAGGCCGATGATATCCCCGTTGACATCCTTTGCGACTTCCTTTAAGTCCTTTAAGACACGCTCATAGGAGATTTTGTCCATTTTCAGGCGCGAAATATCGACGATCACGATATTCCCGTTGTAAACTTCATCCTTGACCCGGGGAGTGTCCTTGAGATCTGCAATCGTTGCGATCTTTACGAGAAGCGCAGGAGAACCGCTGCCGTGTTCCTCGTAGGAGCTGAGGTCGAGTTCCATATAATCATCGTCGGAACTGGTGGCATTTTTCCCCAAAAGTGTGTCTATGATCTTAACCATAAAAAAACTGTACGAAGAAAATTATTTAATGGTATCGATGTAAAGGGCAGAAATAGCCTGATTTTCCAGCCTTTTTTTACATTTCAAAAATATTACAGTTCAAGGTTCCAGAGTTCATCGCCGACATGATGGAAATTTTTGCACATCTTTCCTTGTGCGCTCGCCCGGATTGCCGGGCCGTCCATGAGCGCGACCCCGATCGCCAGCGGCTTTTTATGCCGTTCGTCAGCGATCTGGACCGGGCTCCCTGCCACGATGTCATCGCTGACGGCAACGATCCCCGGCCGCATCACATCTGCGCCGTTTACCACGTACGGGATTGCACCGGCATCGACGGTGATCATCCGCTCGGGGAACGGGCACTGGACGGCCCCTTTGAGCGTGGGAAAAACCCAGTCCCCGGTGTCCATCAGGAGCGGTTTTTTGTTCACAAGATAGAGCGCGACTGCCGCATTCGTTTCCAGAATCTCGATCATATCGGCATGGAAGAGCGCGGCTGATGGCCCGATCTGGAGCGCGAGCCGGTCAAGGAGGTCTTCTGCCTGGCTCTTCCGGATGGAATGCCGTTTTTTCACGATAATTTTTTTCATTGTTCCGCTCCTACATTCTCCCGGGCAAGTGCTAAAATTTTTCCCCGGCTTCGCATACGTGTCCGGACGTTGCCGGCATTCCCCCGGGGATCGTGGTCACGGTGCACATGACCCCCTTGTATCAGAAACCTTCTTGACCCATGCAGATCTACGCTATGTTTAAGTAGAGTGCTCACGCACATATATTACTCCAGAGCGATGGTAATACAGGGTATGAGTATGACCAAAAGACCGTTGGATATTTTAGATCTGGTGCTGAACCGCCAGCCCGTTATCGTCTCCCTCAAAGGCGGGAGAGAGATCCGGGGAGTTCTTCAGGGTTACGATGTTCATATGAACCTCGTCCTTGACAAGGCTGAGGAAACAGAGAACGGGCAGGTTGTAAAGGTAGGCACGCTTATCGTCCGTGGAGATAACGTGATCTATATCTCGCCATCGCTGGAATCATAAGGTGAAATAACATGACAAAAGGCACACCGTCAATGGGTAAGATGAACAAGATGACCCACATCGCCTGCCGGCGATGTGGTAAGATCTCGTTCCACGCCCAGAAGAAAGTCTGCTCTTCCTGCGGGTTTGGCAGAAGCACCAAGATGCAAAACTTCAAGTGGCACAGCAAGAGACCAAAAACTCCGACGCATTAGAGCAGAACCATGTGTGGTATCGTTGGCATCGTCGATGCTGGCGGTGTTTCCATCCAGCTTTACTATGCCATGTATGCGCTCCAGCATCGTGGCCAGGAAAGCGCCGGAATATCCACGTTTGACGGGACAAGTCTCTGCAAGTTCAAGGGGCAGGGGCTCGTCGCAGATGTTTTTTCCCCCTCTGTTTTAAAAGATCTTAAAGGTCAGGCAGGCATTGGTCATGTGCGGTACCCGACGACCGGCGCAAACCTGCCTGAGAACATCCAGCCGTTGAATTTCCAGTTTCAGGATCATTTTATCTCCGTTGCCCATAACGGGAACCTGGTCAACACCTGTGAGATCCGGCGGGAGTACGAGCAGGCGGGTCAGATCTTTACGACCACGACCGATACGGAGATCATCGCGAAGATCTTAATCGAGGAGATCAGTACCTCGGGCTCCGTGGAGGACGCAGTGCATCTCTGCATGAAACGGATGCAGGGCTCGTACTCGGTCGTGATCATGATCGACGGCGTCATCTACGCATTCCGCGATCCTCTCGGCATCAAGCCGTTCTGTCTTGGGAAGATCGAGAAAGGCTACATCGTGGCATCCGAGAGCGTGGCGGTCGATGCGCTGGGGGGAAAATTCCTCCGCGATGTGAAACCCGGCGAACTGATCCGGATGGACAGCGACGGTGTCCGGTGCACGCAGATCGCGGTTGCGGGCAGGCGGGCCCACTGCATCTTCGAGTACATCTATTTTGCTCGGGCGGATGCCGTGATGGACGGCGTGCTCGTGTACGATGTGCGGCGGACGATCGGCCAGAAACTCCACGAAGAGGCTCCGGTAAACGCGGATTCGGTCTGCTCGGTACCGGACTCCGGGACTGCCTACGCGATCGGGTACGCGGAACGGTCCCGGATACCGTTCGTGGAGAGCCTCATGAAAAACCGGTACATGGGCCGGACCTTTATCATGCCGACGCAACAGGCACGGGAGCGGGCCGTCCGGATCAAGCTCAACCCGATCCCGGGGCACCTGAAGAACAAGTCGGTCGTCCTTGTCGATGACAGCATCGTGCGGGGCACGACTTCGAAGAGGATTATCGAGATGATGCGGGATGCGGGTGCACGCGAGGTACATATGCGGATCGGTTCCCCGGCGATCAAGGCGCCCTGTTACCTTGGCGTCGATATGCCGACCCGGAAGGAGCTGATTGCGAGCGATAAGATGGAGGATGACGTCCGGCGTGCCATCACGGCGACGTCGCTTCACCACATATCACTTGACGCGCTCGTAAAAGCCATAGGGTTCGATCGTGAGGATCTCTGTACCGGGTGCCTTACCGGATGCTATCCGCTGCCCATTGAAGGGGAAACAGCGAATCCTCGACAGGTTGATTTTGTGGATGATACATTCCAGTCAAAGCTCGAGTCGTTCGAAGCGGAAAGTTCGTAATAATTTCTTTTTCCCATCCCCTCTTTTTGTATCATATTTTTGTGCCTTAACGGACAATCCGGTGTAAGGGTCGGGTATATCTTTACCGGTCACGGGTGCGGGACCATGGATCACATAAGAAAAGCCTTCGATGAGATTGCAACAGGATACGATGCCCAGCGGGAGTTTATTATTCCTGACATGCGGCAGTTTTACGGCGTGGCGGTTTGGGCTGCCGGAAGTCCCTCCGTCTCGCCAGCAATTCTTGATGTCGGTGCCGGTACCGGGCTTTTGAGCGCACTGCTTCTTGAAAAGTATCCCTCCGCGACCCTTACCCTCCTTGATATCTCCGACAGGATGCTTGCCGTAGCCCGGGAACGGTTCCGCGACCACCCGGCTGTCCGGTTCAGTTCCGGCGATTATTCCCGGGTGGATCTCGGCGGCCCCTACGATCTCGTCTGCTCCGCCCTTTCAATTCACCATCTCGAACCGGGAGACAAGTGCCGGCTTTTTGCCCGGATATTTTCTGTTCTTAAACCCGGCGGGATCTTTGTAAACGCCGATCAGGCTGAGGGCGAGTCGCCGTACTTCACCGGGAAGTACCGGGAGTACTGGGATGAATTTCTCAAAAACGGGCCGCTTGCCTCAACGGAGTCTGCGGAGATCCGCCGGCGCCGGGACACGCTGGACAAAAACGAGAAACTTTCTGTGCAGATTGCGTGGCTGCACGGGGCCGGTTTTTCCGATGTAGATGTCGTGTACAAAAACCGGAATTTTATCGTGACCGTTGCACGGAAATGACACGTCTCACTCCTGCATCTGCAGGATTGATCCGGTACAGACACGAGCACCTGACAGTTCCCGGGGTGTAAAAAGAAAAAGTAGCGAGGGATGGATTTGAACCATCGATCTACGGGTTATGAGCCCGTCGGGATATCCTGACTACCCTACCTCGCTTCCTATAATCAGGGTTATAATATAGATGGCAGGCGCTGATATACTTTACTCCCATGACAGTCGGAACAACCGTCCTGTTCGCTAACTTCAATTATCAGTGACTCCCTATTTTCACCCATGGACGATACCGAGCTGAACGATATCCGTGAGAAACGGATGGCAGCACTCAAAGAGAAGATGGAGCACCAGAGAGTTTCCGGTGGCGTGATCGTGGTCGACCAGATGCACATCGAAGAACTTCTCAGGAACCACCCGGCCCTTGTTATCGATTTCTGGGCCGAGTGGTGCGGGCCATGCCGCCGGGTCGGCCCCGTCATTGACGAACTTGCCCAGGAATTTGCCGGGAAAGTCACGTTCGGAAAATGCAACACGGATGAGAACCAGCAGCTTTCCGGGCAGCTCAACATCTCGGCGATCCCGAATATTGTATTCTTTTCAAATGGCAGGATGGTCGACCGGGTGATAGGGGCATACCCAAAGGAAGCGATCCGGGAGAAGATTATACGGAATTTTCCATGAGCGATCCGGGGCGATTTTGCGGGAAGGCATTCCAGCCGGATCTCAATTTTCCCCGTTAAAAAAGTGTTCCTGATGCTGTTTTATTCGCAATACGGATCGTTTAAAAATTCTTCGTAAACTTTCTTTGTCGGCCTGCCACCGCGGTGGCCCCCGTGCGACCGATGCTGGGACTCTGCATGTTCTTCTTCACTATCTGCCGCATCGAGATTTTCCCCGGCCGGCTCCTGTGGCCGCTGCTCTGCCGCCGGGCGGGGAGGCTGGTTGTGGTGATCCCGTGTGGGGGGGTGGTGATATGGGCCCCGTTCGTGGTGCTGGCGGGGTGGTTGTTCCTGATGCGTTTCCTCAGCCATAGATATCAGTTATCATACGGGTCAGGATACAGAAAAAACTTGTTGTTACCGGTCCGGCACCCGGGCACGGTATGCATCAATCTGCCGGAACGAGGAGCGATACCCGTCACAGTACCGGTGCGGTCAATAGCGGGAGCAGGTCACTCGGGCTACAGCGTCCCTTCCTGAATCTCGATAAGGAGGGCACCCAGTTCCTCGACAACTTTCGTCAGGTCCGGGCCAACTGTGAGGGTTGGCCTGATATTTTCGAACTCCCCGACCGGGAGAACCCAGGCAGTTCCCCAGACCTCGAACCGGAACAGGTGCTTTTTCCAGAAAATGCCCGTAACAAGTAGGATTATCCCCAGAATACTGCACGCTATCCCGCCCATCTCAAAGAGCGTGTTCCCGGAGAGACCGATGACGGTGGTTAGGATCCCTGCAAGAAGGATGACAATCCCAAGCGCGATGAGACCGATCCGTGACCTCGCTGATTGTACAACGCCGACTCCCCTGATGTCAGTAAGACTGACCTGCTGGAAGAGTGATTCTGTTTTTCCATCAAAGAAATTCCTGACAGAAGAATAGGCAATAAGCCGTTTGCTGGTCACGGCGAGGCTGACCTTTGCCTTCACCGGAAAATACATCCGGAAACCGTCATACTCCTTGATCAGGGTTTCATTCTGTGCAAACCCGATAAAATTACGAATATCTGCCATGTCCGCACTGATCCATTATCTGGTACTTTTGGTACGCAATTATTACAAAATTGTGGTCGGATGTAATGATTGTTGCCTGTTTATCCACAACCGGATCCATAAAATGAACATGTATATACATCAACGTCAAATTCGTATCATCAGATCGGACCGGCGGACATGTCTAACGTTACCACGCTCCTTGATGCAAAGAGTGTTCCCGAGGCAAAGGCGGCGCTCATCTGCCCGTCTCGGAACGAGATCTACAGTTACCACAAGCTCCGCGAGGAGATGAACCGCGTCGGGAGCGGTCTTTCCCGGCTCGGGATAAAAAAAGGCGACCGGGTCTGCATCTATCTGGACAGTTCGCCCGAGTACCTGATCAGCTATTTTGCGATCTGGCGTATCGGTGCCGTAGCCGTCCCCACAAACATCGTGTACAAGGGTGAGGAACTGCTGTATGCGGTCAACGATGCCGGTGCATGTGCGATCATCACGGATGTGCAGGGCGCCGGTGTTGTGGCTGAAATACGGGACAAGGCCCCGGCCCTTGTCTCTGTCATCTGCGTTGGGGGAACAGGGAACGGTGTTGTCGCGTGGGCATCGTTTCCCCCGGCACCCGCATCAATGCGCGCAGTCAACTGCGCGATGGATGACCTCTGTCACCTCCAGTACACGGCCGGCACGACGGGTAAGCCCAAGGGTGCCAAGCTCACTCACGCAAACTGGATGACGGCGCTCGATGCGGAAAGGGAGGCCCTCCGGCTCAGGCCTGACGATGTTTATCTTGGGATCTACCCGATGGGGCACGTCGGTTTGTCGTGGGGGCTTTCCGTCCTGCGGGCGGGGGGGACCTTTGTGATGATGGAAAGATTCGATGCGGAGCATTACCTTGCTCTTGCCGAACGCTACAACGTGACTGTTCTTGCCGGGATGCCCCCGGTGATCCACACGCTTGTCCACAGCGCCCTGGGTACAGAAGCCCGGCTCCGCACCGCCCGGCTCATCATCTCGGGCGGGGGTCAGCTTCTTCCTGCAATATGGGAGGCATTTGACAAACGGTTCCATATCCCGGTAGCAAACTCGTACGGGCTTTCCGAGACGATTGTCATTGGTTCAGGCACGACCACCCTGCCCGAGTACCCCGATCTGACCCGGCACTACCAGAGCGTGGGAGTCGCGGTCGGGTACACTGAAGTTAAGATCGTGGATGCTGACGATCCGGAGACCGAGATGCTGCCGGGAGAGGCTGGTGAGATCGCCCTTCGCGGGCCGTCCGTTGCACAAGGGTACTGGAACCTTCCCGAGGCAACCACAGCGGTCTTCCGCCATGACGGCTGGTTCCTGACCGGCGATGTCGGGTACATGGACGCGGACGGCATCCTCTACATCACCGACCGGAAAAAAGACATGATCATCATGTCGGGCTGGAAGATCTACCCGACCGAAGTGGAGAACGTGATCATCCAGCACCCGGCGGTGGCGGATGTGGCGGTCTTTGGCGTCCCCGATGAGCGAAAAGGAGAAATGCCGGTCGCCGCGGTCGTTGTAAAATCAGGCGCCACGCTGTCGGAACCGGATCTCGAATCGTTCTGCCGCGTCCACCTTGCCGGCTACAAGGTCCCGCGCCGGCTCATCCTCGTGGATGCCCTTCCCCGGGTGCACGGCTGGAAACTCCTGCGCCGGACCCTGAGGGAAAAATTCGGAAAAATCAGGTCCTAAAGAGGAATTGCGGAAATATTCTGCGACAGAACGGATGAATTTCCACAAACTTTTTAAATATACGGTCATTAATATTAGCCGGAGCATCCCAAAGTGGATACAAAAAGCCAGATCGTTGACATCCCGATTTCGGGGAGGCCAAAGAAGCGATCTACCGGTATTGTCGGTCTCAACCTCCTGCTGGACGGTGGGTTTCCGGAAGGAGCGATCATCATGGTGTACGGGACGCCACTTGCCGGTGTCGACCTCGCAGCGATGCAGTTCTGGAAGGTCGAAGGCGAGGAGGGCACGTACCTGATGAACGACGGGGACGTGGAGGTGGGCATGGTTGATGCAGGCGATCTCCACCCCGATATGTATCTCCCCCAGATGATTGGCGGCAGGATAGTCATTGATTCACTTTCCACTATTATTATCAAGTACGGGATCGACACAGCGCTGAAATTTTTGCGACATTCACGGGAGGAGATGCGAAAACGCGGTGCGAACCTGATGTTCGTCGTCTATACCAATATCCATCCCCCGGTCGAGATGACCCGGATCATGCGTGCATCAGATCTCGTGATAGAATTCAAAACCGATGTAAGCCAGAGCGAGATCGAGCGGACGCTTGCCGTCCACAAGATCCGGGACGCCGCCGCCCCTCAGCGCCTGCTGCCCTTTATCATCACGGAAAACGGGATTGAAGCATCGACAACTTCGAGAGTCGTATAGAAAAGATCTTTTTTGGGATTTTTTATTTTTTAATGAATCTGTCTAATGGGTTATAGCGCGAGCCGTACTTCCTTTGCAGCCTGTGCCATATTCTTGAGTTTCCAGAATGCCGCCTCGCGGGATCGCATCCGCAGGCCACAGTCAGGATCCACAAGCATCGTTTTGGCACCGAAGACCTCGACCCCTTTCTCGATCCGTTTTTTTATCTCCGCGACCGTCTCCACGGCTTCCGATGTGGAATCCATGCAGCCGTACCCGATCATCCGACCTGCCAGATCACGTGACCCGAACAGCCCCAGGTTGGCAGGATTCTTCGAAAACTCGAAGTCCAGCACGTTCACGTTGATCTTCAGGATGTCATCGATAACGTTTTCGAGCCCGCCGCAGACATGCATGCAGGTCGGGACTTTAATGGCTCCGACGATCAGATCGATTGCCTGCTTTCCCACGGCAAGATCCGCGACGCCGGTCGAGAAGATGGGCTCGTCGATCTGGATTAAGGTGACACCAGCGGCTTCGAGATATCGTGCCTCCACAGCCAATGCTGCCGCAATATCAAGCGCAAGTTCCTCCCGGTTTCTGTACATCGGTGTGCTGATGTGGAGACCATGGGCAAGTGTCGAGGGACCGGTGATGATACCCTTGACGTAAGGGGATTTTGAGCGGGCATACTTTGTATCTGCCACGGTAATCGGTCCTGACGCCGGCTGGATCTTGCCGATTACATCCTGGCCTTTGATCCCGGGGAGTTTACCGGAAAATGCCTGGATCATGTCGCCCCTGACCTGACCGTCAGAGATGATATCGATCCCGGCCGCGAGCTGGTCGGAGACCGCAGTCTCGACCGCAGATTTCAGGGGATCAAAAAGAGTTTTCAGGCCGGAGCCTTTTACCACGGGGTAACTCCCGACAACGGTTGTCGCTAAAACCTTGTTGATGAAATACGCCTTCATGGGACGAGCCGGTGCATATCACGCGGGAACAGGACTGCTTCACGGACGTTTGAGAGCCCGAGCATGGTCATGATCAGTCGTTCGGCACCAAGACCCCATCCTGCGTGGGGGGGCATCCCGTACCTGAACGGGCGCAGGTAGAACTCGAAACTTTCGGGGTTGAGGCCCTTCTTTTTGATCTGCTGCACGAGCAGGTCGTACTGGTGGATACGCTCTGCGCCACTCGATAGTTCCATCCTCGGGTGCATGAGGTCGAATGCCTTGCAGATGGACGGATCGTCTTCGTAGGGCATCGCATAGTAGGGCCGGATCTCGGTAGGCCAGTCGGTGATGAAGTAGTGTGCTCCCATCTCGTCACCGATCACGTGTTCTGCCGCAGCGCTGATATCATCGCCGTACTTGATCGGATCACTGCACGTTTTCTGTGCGATCCCGATAGCATCCCTGTAGGGTAACCGGGTAAACGGGGCCTTTGGCACGGCAAAGTCGGTCAGTTCGAGGTTTGCCAGCTGGTCGCCGCAGGACCTGTTCACGTATTCGTAGGTTTTGACGATCAGGTTTTCGAGGATCTTCATCACATCGTTGTGATCCGCGTACGAGACCTCGATATCGATACTTGTTGCCTCGTTGAGGTGTTTGGTGGTGTTGTGCTCCTCGGCCCGGAAGATCGGTCCGATCTCGACAACCTTCTCGAATCCGCCCGCCATCATCATCTGTTTGTAGAGCTGCGGACTCTGGTTCAAAAATGCCTCCTTGTCGAAATATGCAATCGGGAAGAGTTCTGTCCCGCCTTCGGTCGCTGCGGCGACAATCTTCGGGGTGGTGATGCTGATGAAATCTTCCTTGTGGAAGAAGTTGTTGACTGCATGCATCGCAGCGCTCCGGATCTGGAAGACCGCAGCGACCCGGGGCCTGCGCACGTCAAGGAACCGTGCATCGAGACGGGTATCGAGTTCCGCCCCGACTTTTTCGGAGACATCGAGGGGAAGCGGGGTCTCGGCGAGATTGATGATCTCAAAGGTGTCGGGAACAATTTCCCTGCCGCCCGGGGCCTTTTCTACTGCTTTTACCGTGCCGGCAATACGGACAACGGATTCACGCGAGACTTTCTTTGCAGCGGCAAGCACTGCTTCCGAAACTTTCTTTTTCGGGATGGTCACCTGGATGATACCGGTCCTGTCTCGGATCAAAAAGAACGCGAGCCCCCCGAGGTCTCTTTCCTCGTGGACCCATCCGCAGACTTCCGCATGGCCGGTTTCCGGCGTGACTGATTGTATGGGTATGCGCATCAAAATCGTAGTACTATTGGAAGGGGGGGATAATGGATTTTATGGGAAGGACCCGGGACCGGTCCTCCTGCCTCGCATTACTATGAGACGCCGGGAGAGTACTGCGTGTATCCCCGGACTGAAACGATCCGTCCGGGACCGTTTTTGACCCTACATGTTTATGGCCGAGTCTGGAGTACGTGATAGTATGACGGATCATCCCCCACATGTTGCTGTAAGAGATGACGGCCGCATGCAGAACAGAACAAAAATTTTGATCGGTGTCATTGTCGGTATCATCATTGTGATCATCGCTGCCGTGCTCCTTACCTTCAGCCTTACGGTCACGACCGGTGTTTCCGGAGAAAATCTCCCGTACGTGACCCATTATAATGTCGCGCTGCCGGACGGGGAAGCGGTGATGATCGGCAGCAGCCGGATCGCAGTAATGGCCTACAACAATTCGGTCACCACCGATGTTGACGGTAACCGCGAGCAGCTTGTCGTGGGCCAGACCCGGGTGATTAGCCCCCGTCACGCGAAGATTACGGTGCTCGGGATCCCGCTCTACAATGCCGATTTCCAGTTCACCCTACAGTACCTGGGCTCGACCGGGACCACAGATAATTTCGATCTGACGGTGAAGACTTCGCAGCAGGTGCCGACATTCCTCCTTGACCGGCTGATGCCGGCATCGGTGAATGCGAAGCTGGCGTAAAATGAAATGAGTGATGAGGAGACATGTTCCTCTCTCTCCACTCTTTTAAAGGCTGCTAAAAATACCCCCGAGATGAATATTCCCGGCGCCGGTCCCAAAAAAAGTATGTGGATCCGGTTTGATCATTCCTCTTCCAGATCCTTCTTCGCATCCATCAGATGTTTTATCTGATCGTCAGAGAACGTGGGATATGAAAGGTTCAGCCCATCGATGGCTGAAGTGATCGCTTCCGCGACAACTGTGCGGGCCATCCACTTGTGATCAGCGGGCACGACAAACCATGGTGCATATTTTGTTGACGTTGCACTAAGCATCTCTTCGTACGCGACCTGGTAATCGTCCCAGTACTGCCGCTCTGCGATATCCGCGACTGAAAATTTCCAATATTTCTCTTTGTGTGCGAGCCGGTCGAGCAGCCTCTTTTTCTGCTCGTCTTTTGAGATGTGGAGGAAAAATTTCAGGACGAGCGTACCGTTCCGGACCAAGTGCTTTTCAAAAGCGTTGATATCCTTATACCGTCCATCCCAGAACCCTTCCGAGTCCGGGCCGATCACTTTTGGGAGTTCTTCCATGCGTTCAGGGTGCACGTGTACGACAAGCACATCCTCATAGTAGGAACGGTTGAAGATGCCGATCATCCCGCGCTCGGGCAGCACCTTCTCGTACCTCCAGAGAAAGTCGTGTGCGTGATCCTCGGGCCCGGGAACCTTGAACGAATGTACATCGCACCCCTGCGGGTTCACACCGGACATCACGTGCCGGATCGTGCCGTCTTTTCCTGCTGTGTCCATCCCCTGCAGCACGATCAGGATACCGTACTGGTGGGAAGCGGCAAGGAGTTCCTGCGCTGCAAAGAGATCGTTTTGATCTTTTTCTAGGACCCCCATGAGAAGATTTTTTATTTCTCCTTCAGGCTGGTTCCTGAATGATTCGTGCTGCACCCAGTCTGTATCGTAATTTTTCAACCGGATTTTCTTTTCCGGCCCGACAATGAATTTTTTCAGGTATTTCCTGACTTTTGGCCCGTTGACGTCCATATCCTCATGCCCCTGTCATCTGTTGTCCGTAAAGGTTCAAAGGATTTCTTATGCGAGAGGCCCCTCACAGGTTGCCGGGAATCCGGATAAGCACCATGGGGTTTCCCGAATTTTTTTACTGCACTTGTGTCAGCGGACGAGAGTTCACAATACTTTTTGAAATTTTGCCTTTCCTCTATCGGCCACGTGTTTGACAGTTTAAAAAGGAAAATGTGCGATTGTGATGGTACTGTAACAAAAAAAAGACCGGGTATATGCGGGGAGGATCATTTCCCGGCGGGACGCCGGTGGAGTGAGCGGTCTTCCTCGACAATGTAATTGATCACGTTCTCGGAAATATCCGCAGAATATTCGCCGGCCCTGCGGATACTCTCAGCGACATAACTGATGGAAATCGCGGCAAGTGTCTCCTGTTTGAACGCCATATTGCTGATATCCCCACAGATATTTTCGAGTGCAGAGACCGACTCGATGGTCTTGTGAGCTTCCTTGATATCGGCATTGAAAAATGAGATAATGCTTTTGTCAAAGATGTTCATGGACATGGCGCTTGCCTTTTTTAACGCAGCAATGATTTTCGGATCAAGATCGATATCCATGGTTGGCTCGGCATTTTCGGCTATCCGCACGGCATGGTCACCGATCCGCTCGATGATCCTGCTGATGATGTAGTAGTACATGGCCATGCCGGTCGAGACCTCCATCTTGCGCGATAGGGATGGGTTCTGCATGATCATGTTCGTCTGGCGTGCAATTAGCCAGTTGAGCCGGTCCGAGTCAAGGTCACGGTTGATCACATCGGTAGCGAGGGCATGGTTGTGCGTTTCGAGCGCTGTTATGGCATCCACGTGCATGTTCCTGACGATCACAAACATGCGTTTGAGGGTATTGTCAAACGGCATCTCTGCCGGGTTGAGCAGGTCTTTTATTACAATGAGGGTATCGGTCTCCTCGACAATTTCCTGCCCGATGGTCATCTGGGTGAAGTCCCTCACGACCGAGCGGACGAACGGTGGAAACCGCTGTTTTGAGCTGATCCTTATCTCAGTAAAACCGGTTATATAAGTGCCAATGAGCATCCTGAAGAGGAAGGAGGGGTCGGTAATGTGCCCGATGTCTATCTCCTTTACCCGCTGAAGCGGCTCGTCTGTGGTTTTCTTTGTGACAAGCAGTGTTCCATCCGGCTGGACAATAAGACCGACAGGATCATTTTTCTTGATCCGCATCTCCTGTATCCAGTCTTTGGGAAGCGTAACGACAAACGATGACCCCCCGGTCATCTGGACCCGACGTAGTTCCATCTTTTTCCCACCCCTCAATCAGAGTTATATGGTGAATATACCTGTCTCTATCTGAACTTTTTTTGTATATATATCTGTATATTCTCCATCGAAAAACTGTTTATAAAACCGGGGCAATGGTAGGATCAGGATTACACAAAATTGTAAATATTGGGAGCGTGGATGAAAAAAGAGCGTGTGATTTTTATCAGTCATCGTTCCGATGAACGGGCCCCTGCAAGAACTGCCAAAAATGAAGAACCGGAACCATCCCCCGGAGTACCTGATATTATGACGGACAACCGGGGGTTGACGTATGTGGCAGTCAGGAATTGTGACCTCGAACGATTCAGTGTAAAATGATCCGGGGTGGAACCTGCCATGCTATGCCAGACCGGTGAATCAAACCCCGGGCGAACTATCCTGACACGTACCTGTCACAGAACCTGTACCAGAGACGGTCCTTTCATACTACCAGATCCCGACGATCTCAACGGACTTCGCGAATGGGTGACGGCAAAACGGATGTGTGAAGCGGCGAATGAAGAAAGATATGGGCGCATCTACACCGCTCCTTGGCGGATTGGATAACCAGGGATTTTGAAACACATCCCTCAAAAATATAAGGGATTTGCGCGATGCAAACCAATGAAATGCATCAGGATGATACCAAATCACGACAAAGCTGTTTTCTTTGATATGATCGTTCGTTCATTTCAACAAAGAGTTGAGCGTTTTATGTGAGAAAACTCATTGAAATGATTACCGTCGCCCCATCCCGATCCGGAAATTTATCAATATATCTCTGACGTATCTATATTCTATTTCGAAAAAGAATATATCTGGCCAAACCCAGTATTCAGGTATACAGGCCGGTGGGAACGGGCCAGATAGGACCATGACACGACTTCACAATGGGCTTTCAATCTTTTAAATTACGTATTTTTGCGGTACCGTTTCCCCGGCCTGTTGTTTGACGGTGAATATTGGTACACCTCCCGAACGGAATGGAAATCTCTTGCACCCCCCCATGAGATAGGCAGGGAGTGACGGGTAATACGTCTATTATCGTGGCCTGATCAGTAACGGACAGCCTCACCGGCCTCGGGACATGTGGGTCTGTTTGTTCAGTTTTTCGGAGAAATCCGCATCAAATCCCGTTTTTTTCCAAATCTGGCAGACTGGCCCGGAACAAAAACGTTCTCGTCCACTTTTTTTTAGAACAGCGTCTTCTGGGTGTGGTTCAGTTTGAGGTGTGCCAGTGCGGCAGGTGTCGTCTCCCGGCCCTGGGGTGTCCGCTTCACAAACCCGATCTGGATCAGGTACGGTTCGTAAACTTCTTCAATCGTCCTGACCTCTTCACCGACTGAGATCGCGATCGTCTTTGCCCCTACCGGGCCGCCGCCAAAATCATCCGCAATCACCGAGATGATGCGCCGGTCGATATCGTCAAGCCCGAGCTCGTCGATCTGGAGCAGTTCAAGACCTCCCCGTGCAATATCGGCGGTGATCGTCCCATCGCCTTTGACCACGGCAAAGTCCCGGACCCGCCTCAGGAGCCGGTTGCCTATTCTCGGGGTACCGCGGCTCCGGGCGGCAATCTCTGCCGCACCTTCCGGGGTGATTGGGATCTTCAGGAGTGCTGCACTCCGTGTCACAATCCTGACAAGATCCTCCGTGGAGTACAGGTTCAGGCGCACAAGGATCCCGAACCGGTCCCGGAACGGCGAGCTCAGGAGGCCCTGCCGTGTCGTCGCCCCGATCAGCGTGAAATGTTCGAGCGTCAGCTTGATCGAGCGGGCGCTGGGGCCCTCGCCAATCATCACATCGATAAAAAAATCCTCCATCGCCGGGTAGAGGATCTCCTCGATCACCGGGTTCATACGGTGGATCTCGTCGATGAAGAGCACGTCCCCATTCTGAAGTGCAGTCATAAGGGCGGCAATGTCCCCGGGTTTTTCCAGCACCGGGCCGGTCGTGGTTCGTATCGCCGCACCCATCTCGCGAGCAATAATATGCGCCAGCGTTGTCTTCCCGAGGCCCGGCGGCCCGGCAAACAAAATGTGGTCGATCGGCTCGCCCCGCTGCTGCGCTGCCTCAATTGCGATCCGGAGCGCATTTTTTGCCGGCTCCTGCCCGACAAATGCATCGAGCGTTGCCGGCCGGAGCGTAAGATCATCCTGCTCGTCGGGCGTGGGTTCCGGGGAGATGATCCGTTCGCTCACCGCCGCTCACCCTCCTTTAAGGTCACAAGCGCCGCCTTGATGAGGTCCTGGATGGTGGGCATCGTCATCTCCTTTGCCGCAGCTTTTACCGCATCATACGACGCCTGCCCGGCAAACCCGAGCGAGACAAGAGCGCTCGCGGCATCCCTGACAACCCGGTCTGATTTCCCGGCCGGTGAAAGCGCCATGGCGTCCTGCACTTTTTTCATCTTGTCCCGGAGTTCGAGGATCAGCCGCTTTGCGCTCTTTGGCCCGATGCCTGAGATCCGGGTCAGGCATTTTTCATCCCCGGAAAGGATCGCAAGGACAAAGTCCTCAAGGGATGTCTGGGAAAGGATATTGAGCGCGATCTGCGGGCCGATTCCCGAGACCCCGATGAGGATCGTGAAGAGTTCGAGTTCGCTTGTGTGCAGGAACCCGTACAGTGTAATTGCGTCCTCGCGCACGACCATGTACGTGTGGAGTGTCACCTTCCCGGGAGCACGGGCGATCTCACGGATCCCGGGCTCCGGTACGTGCACCCGGTAACCGACACCATTGACTTCCAGCACTACCCACCGGTCACCGGTTGCGACCGGCGTTCCGTCCAGATACGCGATCATTGTACTATCTCATGACGTGGATATGACATAAGGCAATCGAAAGGCCGTCTGCGGCGTCGTCCGGTGTGGGGAC
>NZ_JBAVMX010000046.1:0-30842 GCF_049690535.1 Methanoregula sp.
CAAAGAACGCGGCGAGCGGCCCGGTGGTGGCAGTGACGGCGACGAGGAGCAGGATACCTGCCAGGTGAACCGCGAGGGGGATCTTCATTGGTTCCGGTTCGTGTCCTTGTCCGGGGCTTGTGATGCAGGGTGTGGTCATGATACTTCCTCTTTCTTTTGCTGATCCAATGCTTGACCCGGGCATGGTATAAAGCGCGGGAAGTTGGAAAAAATAGGGTGAAAATTTTCGCATGGGAACATGAGGTCAGAAAATAGAATCGCTTGTTATTTTCTGGCGATCGTGATATATCCCGAATGGCTCACGCTCGTCGAGGGCCTTGTCCCCCGCTTCGACCGGGTCATCTCCCGCTCGATTAACTCGTGGGTGTGGACTTCGGGAAATCGTTCCTGTGCGGCATCGACTACGATTGCCATCTGCTCTAAAAACGGCGTATAACAGGCCATGTATCCTCCGGCCCGGAGGTGGTCGTACGCGAATGCCACGTGCCCGGTTTCGATCTGCAGATCGAGATGGATCACGTCATAGATACCATCCGCGGTAAGGACATCGGCTGCAACCGCTTCGATATTGTCGAGTTTTGCTTCTTTGATATTCTTTTGTGCCAGCGCGGAGAAGTCCGGCCTGACCTCGTAGGTCTTCACATGCGCCGCGATCCCGCCAAAATAGATCGCCGCGATCCCGCTGCCGGTCCCTGCATCAAGCACCTCATCGTTCCGGTTCATACCGGTGTACGCGATCACAAGGCCGATATCTTTGGGGAGCATCGGGGCGCCCGAGCGCTTGCCGTGCACGAAAAAGTCCGTGGGCCGGGGGACGCGGAGCACGAACCGGGCCCCGGTGTGCGTAGTAAACACATCACCGGCCGCTGCACCGACAATCGGCCCAAGATCCAGCTGGCCCTTGTCGGTCGAGAGGGTGCCCTGGCCTGCCCGTACAAAAAATTCCCTTCCCTCGCCGACTAACAGGACGCGGTCCCCTGCCTCGATCATGGCGAAGAGAGTTTCATGATCGCTTCGGCAATATCGCCTTTTGTCGTGACAAGTGCTTCCTTTGCCTTCTCGGCCGGTACCTGCGCCTGTTCGGCGACCATCGCGATATCTTCAGCGGGGATCTCGAGGACAGCCTCTTCAAAGTGCGGTTTACCCGTGATCTGGTAGGTCGTGACCCCCTGCATGGTCATCTCAGTCACTTCCGACGGCCCGAACACCCAGTTGCCTTTCGGTGTTTTTATCACGATACTCTGGACGTCTTCAATTGGCTCGACCTGCATGCCGAGCTTCTTCATCATCGCCTTCATCTGGCGCGGATTGATGTTTCCCGGAAGCATTCTTCTCACTCCCCTGCCGTACTCTTACCGCTACACCATAATTAAATGCAAGCATCTCCGCGCCTGAAAGGAGCGCAGCGCCGCAGGCAATGAGCCGATCTTCGCCCGCGACCACCAGCACGTCGTCTCCCGCGCGGATCTGCGGGTCTGCCGCGACCACATGCTTTGCAAACGCGTTCTTTCCCTGTGCCACAAACTCCGCGACGTCGTCACGGATAATAACCCGGTAGCCCGGCACCGGGAGGAGCGCGTGGAGCCGGCGTGCCCCTTCGATCCCAAGCGTGAGCCTGCCATCCGACGCCCGGACCGTCGCAAGCCGCACGCCCCCATACAGGATCTGGCGGATACGTCCCGTCGTCGAGAACAAAAACTCGCAGCCTTCGGGAAAGAGCCCGGTACCTGCGAGGTTCCCGAACTGGTAATCAGCGATCGCCTGCACCCTGCGAAGCGAACTGTTCTCCGAGTATTCTGTTGACACGGTTGACAAACTCCTGTTCAGCGGACTTGGGGATAAACGCTCCGGCAGCGATCTTGTGTCCTCCGCCCCCGCCACCGTACTCTGCCGAGGCATCGCTGATCGCTTTCTGGAGATCGATGCCCTTTTCGATGACCCTCTCGGTTGTGCGCATCGAGACCTTGGTGAGGTTCTTGTCCTCGGGCACCTCGCACATGATCAAAATGGGTTTCCGGGTGTTTAACTTCGAAAGCGCCATGCCCGCCCCGATCCCGACGATCGTGTCCGGGAACCTGTTCCCGACACTGAGGTACTGGACGTTCTCCAGTTCGGTGACCCCGGTCTCGATGATGTACTGGAGCAGGTTTCTTATGATCGCCCGGTGGTTGCCGAGCATGTGCTCCGCCTCGCGGTAGGCTTGGCCACGGTCCCCCCGTAGGATCGCGCTCCCGATGCCGGGTTTTGTCCACCGGCCGCAGGCGTTGAGGACCGTCGCATATTCCTGTGCGTTCCGGAGAGGCGTCCTTGGGATCTCGTCCGGAAACCGGTAGGTCTCCGCGAGAAGACGTTCGATACTCTCGCCGTTTGCGATCAGCTGCTCAGCGAGTGCAGATGTGATCGTCCGCCGGTCATCGTCCCCCAGTTCTTCCCAGACATACCAGCGCCCGTCCGGGGTCTGCTGCACGATCCCGAGTTTCTTTAAGAACTGTTTTGCGCCCTCGGGGTTGTTGCTGATCCCTCTGATAAACGGGTCATCGTTGTACGCGAGTGAGAGGTAGACCGGCCGGGTCGCGGTGCCATAGCAGTTGAGGTCTTTTTTGCAGACCTTGACCGATCGGTGCCGGACGCCATCCTCCACGATCAGCTCGCGGGCCGGACCGACAAGCCCGCGGGTCTCCCGGGCCATCATATCCCCGACGTTTCCTATCACCGCGAGTTTCGCGAGGTCGATATTTGCCCCGTCCATCTGCTTTGCGATGAGATACGCGACGCCGGCTGCACTCATCTTCGTGTACCCGTACGGGAGGCAGTTGACCTGCGGGTACGGGACATCGCCCGGCTGGCTGACGTGGTGGTCGACAATCAGCACATTTTTTTCTGTGAGGCCCCGCTCATGTAAGAGGTTCTGCTGGCCGGCGCCAAGATCGGTGAAGATCTTGAACGATGCATCATCGGGCACTTGGGGCATGGTGAGCGGTTCGAGCTGCCGGACAAAAACGGAGCTGACGGTGATCCCGTGACGGGCAATCGCCTGAGAGAGGATCGCTTCACTGGAGATCCCATCGGCGTCGATGTGGGAGATGATGGTTATCTCGTGCGTAGCCGTGATCTGCTCGGCGGCGGCCTTCACATCATCAGAGAAACCCATTGTCTATTATTTATGAAGTTCTTAATTGATGAAGTGTGTCATAATGCCCGACCTGACCGTTTGTGCTGAAGAGTTCCTTGAAGAGGGGATTATCACGCATGAGCGGATGCGTGCGGTGGATGCAAACGCGCAGGCGCTTGGTGTTACCGGCCTCCAGTTGATGGAGAGCGCGGGAACGGCCCTTGCGGCATCCGTACTCGCGCTCCGCCCGGACACGGTACTCATCATCTGCGGCCGGGGCAACAACGGGGGAGACGGGATGGCGGCGGCCCGGTACCTTCAGCATGGTGTAGATACGGCAGTCTGTTATCTGGATTCAGGAACGCGCAGCCCTTCCTGTGCCCACCAGCTTGCAGCGCTTAATGGCTGCCGTGTGACGCTCCGCCCGTTTGTGTCCACCGATGATCTCCGCGCACTCTCTTCCCTGTTTTCGAAGGCCGACGTGATCGTTGATGCCCTGCTCGGGACCGGAACTGCCGGGATGCCAATGGAACCCCTTGCGACCTGCATTGCAATGGCTAACGGGTCGAGGGCAAAGATCGTTGCGGCAGATCTTCCTTCACCCGGCATGCGGGCCGACCGGATCTGCGCGTTCCACCGGCCCAAGGTGGCAGGGTCGGAGGTCGCGGATATCGGCATCCCCTTTGAAGCGGAGATATGCACCGGGCCGGGAGACCTGACCCTAATCCCGGTGCGGAAGAAGACGAGTCACAAGGGGGCCGGGGGCGAGGTGCTCGTGATCGGTGGCGGGCCGTACCAGGGCGCACCGTACCTCGCCGGTCTCGGGGCGCTCCGGGCCGGGTCCGATATCGTCAGGATCGCGTCACCGGTCTTTGAGCCGGTGCCGGACCTCATCTACGAACGGTTATCGGGAGACCGGATCGGTGGTGAGCACACGGAACGGCTCATCGCGCTCGCTGAGCGTGCGGACGTGGTTGTCTGCGGGAATGGGCTTGGTACTGAAAGTCACGAGGTCGTCCTCGCGGTCGCCCCGCACTGCAAAAAAGCGGTCTTCGATGCCGATGCCCTCCGGCTCCCACTCCCGAAAGCCTGCGGCGAGACCGTGTATACTCCCCATGCAGGGGAATTTACCCGTATCTCCGGCGTCCGGCTGTCGGGGGATGCAGGCGATGCCTGCGGGCGGGCGCGGGAGGCTAAGGCTGCGGCGGCGAAACTCGGCGGCACCATCCTCCTCAAGGGGCCTGTGGATGTCGTCACGGACGGCCGCCGGGTCAGGTTCAACCGGACCGGCGACCCGGCGATGAGCGTGGGCGGGACCGGGGACGTGCTGGCCGGGGTAACGGGAGCACTCCTCTGCCACCTGCCCGCATTCGAGGCTGCCTGCATCGCCGCGTACGGGGTCGGGAGCGCAGGGGAGCGCGTGGCAGATGAGCGCGGCGAGGGGATGCTTGCATCAGATCTTATCAACCGGATCCCCGAAGAATTGTTCAGGAGGCAGAAGTAATGGTCGAGTTTACCCATATTTCCGATGGCAGGGCACAGATGGTGGATATCAGCGCGAAGTCAGATGTCGTGCGCGAAGCGGTGGCAACCGGGAGGATATACCTGCGGTCGGCAACCCTTGTGGCAATCCGCGAGGGTACCGCGGTCAAAGGAAACGTGCTTGCCACTGCACGGGTGGCTGCCACGCTTGCAGTCAAGGAAACGCCCCGCATCATCCCGATGTGCCACACGATCCTGCTCGGTGCCATCACTGTTGATTTTACCGAAGGCAACGGGTACATAGAGGCGATTGTGACGACGAAGTCCACCGGCAAGACTGGGGTCGAGATGGAGGCCCTGACCGGTGTTTCAGTTGCGCTTCTTACTATCTGGGACATGGTCAAATCCGCGGAAAAGGACGAACACGGCCAGTATCCCGTTACAAGGATCGAGGGTATACGTGTCGTGGAAAAGCGCAAAGGGACGACCCCGGCTGCCGCGTGACAGGTTGCAGATCATACCCCTTCTATCTGCATTTATTCGTGGAGCGCCCGAGTACTTTAATAGCACCCCGGATCCATTTTATAAGAATGCGGGATTCATCCCGTTAGAAAAGGAATGTAGCCCATCACGGGCCGAACCTTGAGGTGTTATAACACATGGTAAAATCGATGTATGCGTATGTCAGGGACGCATGGGCAAGACCTGACAAGTCCGAAGTAAAAGCAATGCTCTGGGACCGAATGCAGGAGTGGCGCCGCGAGGGCAGCGTTACCCGTCTTGAGCACCCGACCCGTATTGACCGCGCCCGCTCGCTCGGGTACAAGGCAAAGCAGGGCATCGCGGTTGTCCGCGTCCAGGTCCGCCGCGGTGGCCGCCGTGTAGCCCGGTTTACCCGCGCACGCCGGTCCGCACGCATGGGCAAGAACAAGAGTACGCCGGGAAAGAGCATCCAGCGGATCGCCGAGGAACGCGCATCCCGCCGGTACCCGAACATGGAAGTCCTCAACTCCTACTGGGTCGGTCAGGACGGGAAGCTGAAATATTACGAGGTTATTCTCGTTGACGGCCACCACCCCTCGATCCGGGCAGACAAGAACCTTGCATGGCTCGCAAACCCGACCCACCGTGGCCGGGCCGAGCGCGGCAAGACCTCTGCGGGACGTAAAGGTCGCGGCATGAGAACCAAGGGAAGGGGTACCGAGAAGACCCGCCCGAGCATCCGCTCCAATGCCAACCAGGGCAAATAATCTTATCCTTTTTTCCCGCTAAGGGTATCTTCATGAAGATCACCGATGCCTGTGTTTATCCGTTTCCTGTCGGTGACTCATCGGTCCGAAGGTGTGCGCTCGAAGCCCGCTCGTTCGGGTATGACAGTATTGTTGCAGCGGACACGCCGGCTGCCGAAGTCTGTGGTATCACCGTTTTCCCCGGAATCTTCCTTGCCGGCATTCCGGCAAAGGACGTCCAGAGCCGGGCAAAAAAAAGCAGGGGCACCGGTGCGGTCGTGGCAGTCCAGATCGGGGACAACGGCTTTAACCGTGCGGTAGCCGGGACAAATGGCGTCCACATCCTGCGGGGCATCCATGCCGCTGACAAGCGTGCGTTCGATCATGTGGCAGCAAAGATCGCCGCGGACAATAACACCGCCCTTGACATCGACCTGTCGGTGCTTATCTTCGGGCGGGGGCACCTTCGGCAGAAAGCAATTCATCGCTATCTCGACCTGATGATCCTGTACCGCCGGTTTGAGTTCCCGCTCACCATCTCCTCGTCGGCGCGGTCGGTCCTCGGCATGCGGGCCGTGCGTGAAGTCACCGGGCTCTGCTCGCTGTTCGGGATGGATGAGTCCGATGTGCAGGCAGCGCTTGCAGGAGTCAGCCGGGTGACCGATCCGGGCGAGAGTATCGTGAAGGTGATCAAATGAGCATCCGCCCGCCAACGCTCCGGGAAAAACGGCGCTATCTCCTCGCCCGCATCGACCCGGCAGGAACAATCCTGGAGGCAAAGGATCTCTATTACGCGACCTACGAAGCAGTAGTCTCGCTCTTCGGAGATGTGGCCGCGGCTGCCATGCAGCCTTCGGTGCTCGCGGTGGAGAAGGGGTACGTGCTCCTGCGTTGCCGCAGGGGTGCTGAACGAGAATTTGCCATTGCACTTTCGACGCTTTCTCTCTGCCGGGACTGCACCGTTGCCCTCCGGGTGCTCGCCGTCTCAGGCACCCTCGAGAGCCTGCGGGAGCGGATCGCGACCATCGTTCCAAAGGCACCTGTTCTTCCCGGGCAGGACATTCTTCCGGCAGAGCAGGAAACGGCAGGCACAATCCCCTGCGGGTACCTTTTTGGGTCCTCACCAGTCGACGTTGTCACAGGGAACGGTCATAAGGTTGATGTGATAGAAAAGGGATTTAAAAATACACGCCGATTGTTTTTAACAACTGAAGATCTGGAGACACTACATGCAACCACAATATCAGATGGGCTATGACCGGGCGATCACCGTTTTTTCGCCTGACGGCAGGCTGTACCAGGTGGAATACGCCCGGGAAGCAGTAAAGCGCGGTACCACGGCGGTCGGTATCAAGGCACAGGACGGGATTGTCCTTATCGTCGACAAACGCATCAGTTCCAAGCTGCTTGAAGCAGCATCAATCGAGAAGATTTTCAGGATCGATGACCACATCGGGGTCGCGTCATCCGGCCTTGTCGGCGATGCACGGGCGCTTGTGGACCGGGCACGGGTCGAATGCCAGATCAACCGGGTCTCCTACGATGAGAAGATCGAGGTCGAGGCACTGGCAAAGAAACTCTGCGACCATATGCAGACCCTCACCCAGTACGGCGGCATCCGCCCGTACGGTACTGCGCTCCTGATTGCGGGAGTCAGCGACGGCGAATGCCGGCTCTTTGAGACCGACCCGTCCGGTACCCTCCTTGAGTACAAGGCGACCGGCATCGGCATCGGCAGGCCGGCGGCAATGAAGATATTCGAGGAGGAATACACTGCAAGCCTCTCGATAAAGGATGCGATCCTCCTCGGCCTCAAGGCCCTGCACTCGGCAACCGAAGGCAAGTTCGATGTCGACACTGTCGAGATTGGCATCGTTGAAAAGAGCGATGCAGCCTTCAAGAAGATGACAAAAGAAGAAGTCGCATCGTACGTCGAACAGTTCAAACAGTGATCCGGTATGATCTCTCTTGAGAACGCGGTGGTAGCCCGTCTGGAAAGTTTCGGGGAACGGTTCGAAATCTTGGTCGAACCCCACCTTGCAGCCCGCGTACGGCAGGGCGAGAACATTAACATCGAGGACGTCGTTGCGGCCCTCGACATATTCGGGAATTCTTCAAGGGGAACCCGGGCATCCGATGAATCGCTTGAAAAGGTCTTCCATACCACGGACTTTGCAACGGTGGCAAAGAAGATCATCGAAAAAGGCGAGATTCACCTGACTGCCGATCAGCGTCGGGAGATGACCGAGGAAAAACGCCGGCAGGTCGTCACCTTTATAGCCCGGAATTCGATCAACCCCCAGACAGGCCACCCGCATCCCCCCGCCCGTATCGAGAGAGCGATGGAAGAGGCCCGGGTCAATATCGATCCGTTCAAGCACCTGGACGAGCTGGTCAAAGAGACCGTCAAGGCGCTGCGTCCGATCCTGCCCATCCGGTTCGAGGAACTTCGTCTTGCAATACGGATCCCCCCCGAAAACGCTGCCCGCGCATACGGGGATATTGCGGCGGCGTGCACCATGGAGAAGGACGAGTGGCAGAAAGACGGGTCATGGGTCTGCGTCGTGCGGATCCCGGCCGGCATCCAGAGCGAATTTTACGATCTGATAAACAAGATCAGCAAAGGCGAAGGACAGGTAAAGATCCTCAATCAAGTATATTAATTACGAGGACAAATATAGAAAGTCAATTCGGTGGATACTCATCATGGCAAGCTCTGAAAAATCAGCAAAAGGAAAAGTAACCGGTAGTGCAGGGCGTTTTGGCTGCAGATACGGAAGATTCGTGCGCAAGCGAGTCGCAGAGATGGAAAAGATCTCCCGGGCAGATCACCGGTGCCCGAAGTGCGATACGATGTCGGTGCAGCGCAGAGGCACCGGTATCTGGGAATGCCGGAAGTGCGGGTTCAAGTTCGCCGGCGGCGCATACCAGCCCGAGACCCCGTCACTCCGTGTTGCCCTCCGTGCCATCGACCGCACGAGTGTCGTTGAAGAAAAGACCCAGTAACTGGAATTAAGAATGGCAAGTACCTACAAGTGCGCACGGTGCAAACAGAAAGTGGAGATCGACGTCAACGTCCGTTGTCCCTACTGCGGCCACCGCATCCTGTTCAAGGAACGCGGCGCAGCAATAAAAGAGCTGAAAGCCAGGTAACCGGAAAACCGGTGCCGGAAGAACCGGCAGTTCCCTTTTTTATCCTAGTTTTTCCAATATACTTACGAGGTACTCCTGTGCCGCACCATGAAGCCATGTTCCGGTTTACGACCGATCACGCCGATCAGATCTACCGGTCGCTTCTTCCGGAGTTGCAGGAGGATGTGAACCCCCGGTCCGCGACGCAGGCTTGGGTCGAAGGGACGGATACGCTGGTCCTGCATGTTGAGGCACAGGATCTCGCGGCGTTGCGTGCGGCGCTCAATATGTTCCTGCGCCTCGTAAGTGTTGCCGACGAGATGCAGCAGTTCACCTGAAAATCTCTGTTATTTGTGCAGTTTTCGTCCTGAACAGGAAGTTTTTGGATATTACCTCTCCATCGATACGTGCGGAATCATTTTTATCGCTGGGAAATGAAACTTGATACGGAAGATACGATTATGCAGAACATTCCCCCAAAAGTCCAGAACCAGTTTGCGATGCTCCAGCAGGTGCAGCAGCAGCTCCAGACGATCCTTTCACAGAAAACCCAGTACGAAATGGCAGTACGCGAGGCCAAGCGTGCACAGGAAGAGGTCACCGACGCTGGCGACGAAACCCCCATGTACATGAGCATCGGGACGGTCATGGTGCAGAAAAAGAAGGAATATGTCACCACAAAACTCACCGAAAAGGTGGAAACCCTCGAACTCCGGATCAAATCGTTGGAGAAACAGGAAAAGATGCTTCAGGGCAAGTTCGAGCAGCTCCAGAGCCAGATTAAGGCAGCACTCGAGGGCAAGAGCGCCCCGAATGCTGCATAACTTTTTTTTTAAACGTTTGAAACCCTTTTTGGGATAGTACCTGATGCGGTACCTGCTGGAACCGTGCCAGATGGGAATCTGCCGATCCGGCAGTTCCCATCCATGAAAATTTAAAAAATGACGAGGGGTTTTAGTCCCTGCTCGTGAGGTTGATCGCGTTCACGAGCGCATCAACTGAGGCGAGCACGATATCGTCGCCGCTCCCGCTTGCATCATAGATGTGCCCGAGTTCGTCCTCGACGGCAATCGTCACGTGGCACATCGCGTCCGAGCCCCCGCTGATCGCCTCGATGTTGAACTCGGTAAGCCGGATCCTTACCGGCAGGATCCCGATGATCGCGTTGAGCGCCGCATCCACGGGACCGTTCCCGACACTCGAGAAGACATGCTCGGTGCCGTTGACCTGCGCCCGCACGCTTGCCGTCGGGATCACGTGATTGCCGGTCATGATCGCGATATCGTCGAGCTGGAGCACCTTTTTCCCGATCTCGATGCCCATGATACTCTCGGCGATCTCGTAGAGGTCGGCGTCGGTCACTCGTTTCCCCTTGTTCGCGATCACTTTTACGCGCTCGACAATCGTGTCGAGCTGTGCATCATCAGGTTCAATGTGGGCATCAACCAGCATCTGGCGCACGGCGTGCCTGCCCACATGTTTGCCGAGCGTGAGCCGGCGCCGGTGCCCGACCATCTCCGGGGTCATGATGCCGGGTTCGAATGTCGCGGAGCACTTGAGCACGCCCTGCGTGTGGATGCCGCTCTCGTGCGAGAAGACGTTCTCCCCGACCACCGGCTGGGTGGGCGGGATGCCAAGCCCGGAGAAACGGGAGACAAGGCGCGAGGTCTCGACGAGGCGTTCTTTTGTGATCCCGGTATGGATACCGTAGATCGCCTCCATAATCATTACTGTCTGGGCAAGGTCGGCATTGCCGGCCCGCTCCCCAAGGCCGTTCACCGTCACCTGCACCTGCGAGGCACCGGCTTCAACGGCGGCGATCGTGTTTGCGACCGCGAGGCCGAAGTCGTTGTGGCAGTGGACGTCGAGCGGGCAGTTGACCTCGCGGGCGAGCCGGCCCATGAGCATCTTCATGCCTGACGGGGAGATGACCCCAACGGTGTCCGGGATGTTGATGATCGTCGCCCCGGCCGCAGCTGCGGTACGGCAGACCTCGACAAGGTAGTCGGCGTCCGTCCGCGTCGCGTCCATCGGTGAGAACATGCACGTATCCACATGCCCCCGGATGTACCGGATGATCTCGCTTGTGATCGCGAGCACCTGCTCCCGGCTCTTGTTGATGGTGTTCTCCCGCTGGATGTCCGATGTCGGGATGAACACGTGGATCATGTCGACATCGCAGTCGATGCAGGCATCGACATCGGCTTTAACCGAGCGGGCGAGTCCGCAGACATTCGCTTCAAGATCGAGTTTTTTTATCGCGGCGACTGTCTCTTTCTCGGCCGCTGACGATGCAGGGAATCCTGCCTCGATCGTATGGACGCCGATGCCTGAGAGCTGACGGGCAATCTCAATTTTCTGTTCAAATGTGAAGGCAATCCCCGGGGTTTGTTCCCCGTCACGGAGTGTCGTATCAAAAACGGTCACGTTGTTCTTCGCACGGCTATCGGTGAAGAAAACGATCCCCCGCAAAATCCTTGCGAGCCATACTTAATCATGGCCCCCGGATTATTTAAAGAAACCCTGCCCCGCCCGGTTTTCGCCGTTTTTACCCCATAAATTCCGGCGATCTTACGATATGTTTAATAGGAAACTATCCCTACATTATTAGGCAGAGTGCCCCGCCTTAACTCAGCCTGGTAGAGTGCGCGGCTGTAGTATGGTTTGCCTGATAGAGGCAACTGCGCGGCTACCGCGATGTCCCCGGTCCGAATCCGGGAGGCGGGATATACTGTAAAAGTGCCCAGGTAGTGTAGCGGCCTATCATGATTGCCTGTCACGCAATCGACTCGGATTCGAATTCCGACCTGGGCGTCGATCAGGTTTTTAAGATTTTTCCTTAAAGCACCTGTTACCCGCCCGGTAATTCAGATTCATCCATATTCTCTTCTCAAGAAAATGTCCATTCCTGTGATAGGACTGGTATTTGTGCTACCCGAAGACCCTTGGAAGGTTATTCAAATAGCTGCGCCTGATGTCAAGCATTCTTTCCGATTACATTTATTGCATACAATAAAAAACTAAATACATTGTCATTCCATCGCAGAATCCACGAAGCTTCATCACCGGCGATCGGCATAATCCTGATGCTCGTGGTTACCTTTATTCTTGCAGTGCTTGTCCTGCTCATGATGGTTCAGCTGCCCAATATGTATGACCCATCTGTTCCCGCGATTTTCAAGATCACGAAGATCCGACATGACGATGGTAACAATAATCTTAACTACGATAGCCGGATGATGGTCATGAATACGGGAACTTCCGGGTATATGAACAAGAACCTCTATGCAAAAACCTACCGGAATGGTATTGAACTGAACTGTAAGATCCCGACATTAAACGGAAATGCCTTCATTCCTACACATCACTATATGGTCCAGACTCTCGGGGGTCTTGGATCGCAAGGTATCACATGGGGTCCGGGCGAGTCCATCTTTATCGATTTTACCGATAAAACATTTCACCCGGGCGACGTTGTGACATTCGAGGTTTACGATGCCGTGACCCAGCAGATCATCTCACGCCATACGTATACGGCGTAATCCGGGAAAAGAAAAAGTAAAATGAGCCGGCCCGAACGTTTTATTCATCAAGTCTTTTGAACACGCCTTTCTTGCATTTAAGAACCTTGCATTCCGGGCAGCGCCACGTGTCCGGCAGATCCTCAAACGGGACTCCCGGGGGAACCCCCTGCGTTTTATCTCCTTTTGCCGGATCGTAGATATAGTGGCATTCAAGACATACCCATCGGGCGAGTTTTACCGTCTGTTGTGTCATCTGGCGACCTCGTCAGTTCTTTTTTATCCATCTACCTTGTCAGATATGAAATCTCCGGTGGGGGCAGTCTGTGTGGTCTTTCCTGCCCTGGCGTATTTTTAATCATGGTTCCAGAAAGAACCCTGGGCGGCGCGGGCGGCAAGCCGTGCGACCCGGAGGGGTTCTGGGATCTTTCCCTCACAGGTAAACGCTGTGCAGATCTGGCCTGCATCAGCAGGATCGAGACCCCAGCTGTGGAGGTACATAATCTGGCCGTCCGGCAGGGTATGGGGTGTCCGGTCACCAAGGCGATGATATGCGTCCAGCCGTGCAGTGTCCCCGGGAAAGTGATGCAGGATATCTCCCTCAAGCCCAAAGGACGCCTCGTAGGTCACGCAGATGACCGGAAGCCCGGTCCGGTCATGTACCTCTGCGGGATCGATGATATTGAAAAAGGCGATCACGCAGCCTGAAAGCAGGATCACGTTGATATCCCGGCGTTTGAGGGTATCTACGATCGCGAGAACCCCGTCGGTCGCATCCATGCCGCCGATTTTCACGCGCGAGAATGCAAATCCGTCGATTTTCAGGTCTTTGCGCATCACTATGCCGGCAAGGGTCGAATACACCCTGCCTGAAAAACTCTCCGCGATGCCGAGCGCCCGCAGCCCTTTTTTCGGGAGGTGCATAGAAGCACTTATGATAACGGATTAAAAATACTATACCAATGAAATTCAATAAAGATGAGGTCTGTATCCTTATCCCCACGTTAAACGAGAGTCTGACGATCGGCCCGGTGGTAAAAGAGTTCAGCGATCTCGGGTATACCCATATTCTGGTCATCGATGGCAAGAGTACGGATAACACCGTAAAAAATGCCCGGGCAGCTGGTGCCCAGGTCAGGACGCAGTCAGGCAAAGGGAAGGGAAATGCAATCATCGAAGCATTCGAGATAATCGAGCAGCCGCATATTCTCATGCTTGACGGCGATGGCACGTACTCGGCAAAGGATGCGGAGAAGATGCTCACCCCGCTCTTCCTGGGCTTCGATCAGGTGATCGGTGACCGGCTCATCAATGCTGAAGAAGGCTCGTTCTCCCGGCTCAACCTCTTTGGCAACCATATGCTCAATCTCTTTTTCAAACTCGCCCACAGCCGGGACCTCCATGATATTCTCTCCGGTTACCGGGCGTTCACAAAACTCGCCATCCAGCAGATGAACCTCAAGGAGACCGGTTTTGAGATCGAGACCGAGATGTCGGTTGAAGCGGTTAGAAACGGCCAGAGGATCATGGTGGTACCCATACGGTATTCGCGCCGGCCGGGAACCCCGACAAAACTCTCCCCCTTCCACGACGGGATCCGTATCGTCACCACAATTTATCGTCTCGCCCGGGTCAACAACCCGCTCTTCTACTTCGGTATCATGGGCCTGTTTACGACCCTCCTTGGGGTTCTCACGGGGGTATATGTCCTGCTGGAATGGCTGCACCACATCGATCACATCCCGCTGACGATCCTGACCGTGCTTCTTGTCGTCGTGGGTATCGAGATCTTCATGTTCGGCATGATCTCCGATATGCTGCTCGTTTTCCACCGGGAAATCATCCGCGAGATCCAGATGAACCAGCCGCCCCGGCAGCTGAAATAAGGCCCCGCAAAAAAGAAGACTACGAATATATTTTTGATGTCTCTGGATACTATTATCAGAACATCTTTTTTAATGCGATAACCCTGCAGGCATGTTCTGCAAGGGACGTAAGAAGGAATGCCTCGTCAAGCGTTGCACCGGCGGCAAACGTGCCGTGCCCCCGTGCAATGACCAGTTTGTTGGTCCGCATCGCTTCAGCGACTGCATCTGCAAGTCCCTGTGTCCCGGGTGCCCCCAGGGTTACCGGTATTGTGGGACAGAACATCTCCCCTTCGCTGTCCAGCGGACGGATCTTGTCTGCAACGAGGGATGCGGCAACAGCATATGGAGGGTGTGCGTGAACGATCGCCCGGTACTGTGTCGAGCGGTATACCTCGAGATGGACACGGTACTCACTTGATGCATCTTTCGGGACCTCTCCTTCAAAAGGCACAAAGACTGGTTCCCCCGGAGCATCGAGATAAGCTCCGGTCTTTTTTATAAAAAAACCGGCATCCCCGTCCCGCACGCTCAGGTTCCCGAAGTTTCCACCTACCAGGTGTTCGGCAAACAGCCGTTTTCCTATCCGTTCAAAGCCATAATCCGGCATCCATCGCACCTCTTTTTTGTACACCATCCTTTGGCGTATTCCACTATATGGGCATGGGTCTGGTGGTACACGTGGGGGTCTTTTGCAAGAACACTCTCAAAAAGGGTTTTTAGCGCCGATCGTGGAGCGGTGATACCGGCACACCGTGCGATACGTTCTGTATACGCATCGATGACAAAACTGGGCCGGGAAAAACCGTAGCAGAGGATACTGTCTGCCGTCTCTTCACCAATCCCGTTTACCAGAAGAAGCCCGGCCCGGAGCTTTGGCGTCGGAACTGTTGCCATTCTCACTGTCCCTCCGCAGGTTTCAACCACGAAAACGGCAAGGGATTTGAGCCGGCGTGCCTTTATCCGGTAAAACCCTGTACATCTCACCGCGTCCTCGATCACCCTCGGATCTGCGGAGTACAGCGCCTGCATCGAACAGAGTCCCTGATCCTTAAGGATCGCAAGTGCCCGTACGACATTCTCCCACCGGGTCTGCTGGGTCAGGATCGCCCCGATCATGACCTCATCAGTATCCCCCGGCCACCATGGGATCTCCCCGAAGCGGGCCGTGAGGATGCCGACAAGCTTTTTGGCCTTTGTGGCGTTGTTACCTGAACTGGATGCCAACATCGTGCATCTTGTTGTACCGGGCGATATTGAGCACCAGCGGCGTGAGCGATTCTATCATTGGTGAGACGGCAAGCGGGCCGGCATTGAATGCCTGGAGTTTTGAGACCCGGTTCACGAGCTCCATCACCTGGTGCTTTGCATCCTCGTCGTCACTGCAGACCGGTACCGAGTAGGCCAGTTCCTCGTCCAGCGCCTTCCACCGGTTTGCGGCGATGGTGTTGAACGCACAGCAGAGCCGCGCATCCTTTGGCAGAAGTTTTTTAATCAGGAGCGCTGCCGATCCTTCCGGCGGGGGGACAAAGACAAAATGATCCTGCTTTTCCATCGGGTTGACCGGGCTTATCACGATTTTGTCCTCAAACCCGTGTAGGGTCGAGAGCGTCGGCACCACGTGTTTGAACGGGATTGCAAGGATCACGATATCAGCCTCATCGACAGCCCCTTGGTTTGAGACCCCGTGAAGGGTGCAGTCCTGCCCCCGGTTTTTGAGAGTTTCCCGGGCGGCCGTGCAGCTTACCTCAGCCTTTTCCTGCTCCCGTGAACCGACAACCACGTTAAAGACCGGTGAGAGGCGCATTGTCATGCCTTCGCCGATGTCCCCGGTCCCGCCGACAATGCCGATCTTCACTTATCCCACCAGCGGCTGGAGCAGTTTTTCGAGTGTGGCGGCGTCGGTGACACCTTCCATCCTCTGGATAACTTTCCCGTCCTTCTCGATTATCAGGGTTGGCACCACGCGGATCCCGTATTTTTCCGCAAGATCCATATGCTCATCGACGTCTACTTTTTGGATCTCGACAGCGTCGCCCAGTTTCTTTGCCAGTTCCTCAATAATCGGTGTCTGCATCCGGCAGGGACCACACCACGTGGCAAAAAAGTCGTACAGTACAGGTTTTGTCATGTAATCATACCCGGATAGAGTAGTCGATAAAAAAAAAGATAAATCTATGGTATTGTTATTCGGAGAGGATCTCCATGATGATCTTTCCATAGGCAGGTCTTGTCACGAGCACACCAACGACCACACCCAGCATGGTGATGATGGCAAATCCCTTGAGCGTGGAAAGATCCATGAGTGCAAGCGGCAGCATCGCAATCAGCACGGTTGCCGCGGCAATCACGATGATGGTAAGCGCCCGTGAAAGCCTCTTTAAGTAGACATTTGGTGACGGGACTATCCCTTCATGCAGGATTTCATCGGTAATGACGACCAGCTGGTCGATACCGGTACCGACAACGGCTATAAGGCCGGCTATTGTCGGCAGGTCCATCTGGAACTTGATTGCGCTGATGAAACCGAGCAGGATCACAATCTCAGAGGCGTTGATAAGGACCATGGGAAGGACGATCCGCGGCTCGCGGTACCGGTAAAAGATCACGAACCCGACCATGATGAGTGCCAGGATAAAAGCGATCATACACATCGTCATGTAGTGTGACCCAAGCGATGCGGAGGTCGAACCGGATCCTGCTACAGATACATCGACCGGTAATGCACCGGCACGGAGCTGGATCTCAAGATTCGTTGCCTGCTGCTGACCGTAAGTTCCCGTACCGGTTGATGCGACCATGTTGCGGGTGGTTGCAGTCTGAAGCGACGAGGCGAGGTTCGATGAGAGTGGTGCAGAATAGACTGTCTTGTTATCAAGGAGCATTGCCAGCTGGTGGTGCGCGGGATCCGTAGTCGCACCGTACTGGATGGCTGCATCCCTGAAGGTCTCCGCTCCTGCATCGCTCAGGGTAAACCCGACGCCCCAGTTACCCGAGGTGTCCTTCGTCGGGATCGCGACACTGGTGATGGTATCGCCGTAGAGGACGTGTTCGGTTTCGTTACCGGTCGTCTGGATGCGGATCTCAAATTTACCCTGTTTACCAACAATCTGCTGGGCTTCGTTCATATCGACGCCAGCCATCTCTACGCGGACATAGCGTGCGACATTGTTCATGCCGGTAAGGGTGTTGACCTTTGCATCCTTGGTACCCATCGCGTTAATCTTGTCTTCAAGGATCTGCTTTACCAGGTCCGCTGTGTCCTTTGATATGCCGGGCTGGTAAGAAACCAACGTCCCCCCTTCGGATTCGAAGTAGGGCTCAAGTTCTGCCTGGGTATAGGATTTACGAATTTCAAGATGGGTGGCATCGACCTGTACAACATCGGTATTGAGGTCTTTTGAGAGGTTGGCGACAAAGGTGTCAACCGGCTGTGTTGTCGTGTAACCTACTACTTCGGCCTTAAATTCAAGCTGGAGCCAGGCTCCCTGCTGGAGATCGAGACCATACTGGAGATTTGTCGTCAGGTTGCCATTGCTGTCGAAATGCGGATAGATAGCAACGACCGAGAGAGCTAAAAGGATAATCAGTGTGAGGACACGCCAGTCCTTGAAGAGGTCCTTTATCCGTTCCTGCTTCATTTCCCGCCTCCCTTAAGGACATACCATTTCAGTATGCCGACGTTTGTGAGCCAGGTGTTGAGGATATCGAAGATAAGCCCCATCAGAAGGACCGCTGAGATCTCTTCAACTACCTCCACCTGCCCGATCCAGGACACAATAAGCAGCACCGTGACCGCCGCGAGGGTTGTGGAGGTCATGATGATACCGGTATGGAATGCCCCGGCCAGTTTGTCGTTAAGTTTTCCCTGCCGTTTGAGCACCCTCGTGGTAAGTAGGATATCGCTGTCCACGGAATAACCGATCAGCATGAGCAGTGCCGCGGTAGTCCCGAGCGAGAGCTGGATGCCGACGATGTTCATCATGGCGGCGGTCATGACAATGTCGGCAAATGCCGAGAGGACGACTGCACAGGATGGGACAAATGTCCTGAATGAGACAAAGACGACAATTGCCATGCCGATAAAGGCAAGGATCATGGCGATCAATGCCTGGTCCTGCAGGGTCTTGCCAAAGGATTCGCCGATCTGGTTAACCTGTGCATCAGGATATTTGCTCGCGATTAATGCAGTCAGACTCTGATACTGCGCATCGCTCATCGTCCCGAATGTGATGAACTTCCCGTTGTTCAACCCTTCGCTGACACTCACGAGCGGATAACCGGCAAACTCATTCTGGATCTGAGCAGAGGTATCCGGTGTGATCACTGTTACGGCAGTCCCGCCGGAAAAATCTATTCCCGGCTTGACCGGCATCCCGATTGATATCGTAACAAATGCGAGCACTACCAGTGATATGGCAAGCAGCACTGTCGGGATTATCACCAGTTGTTTTGGTGAATATTTCTCGATGTTATAACTGAATAATCCCATATCATATTCATCTGTTCATGAACGATTAAATAATTACCAGATGGCAGGTGATGCCAATAGTATCATCCGGTTCTGGTTTGAATCCGGTTCCCAGTAATAATTTCGCAGAATATCTGCCATTCCTGCCAGAATGGCGGGATTTCCGAACGGGGTTTTTAAAACAGGGAAAAACAAAAAATATATATGGTGCTGACCGCGACAATAACGCATGAGATCTCAGTTCGAGATCGAAAGGATGATTGAGGGGCGGCTGAGGTCGTATCTCTCCCGGGATAAAACCGGCATCCGTCGTGAAGTGCTTCGCCTCCTCCTCAGGATCCGGCAGACCACGATTGCAGACATTCTTGATGAACTCAAAGGGAGGTTCTCAGTTTCATTCCACACGATCGCCTCGATGGTGGGTATCATTGCCTCCCGTATCGGGATCCTGAAGGTCAACCGGAACATTGGAGGCATCAGTACCTATGAGCTCAAGGAGAAGTATGCAGCGATGGTTGTCCGGCTCGTGAGTGCATGATCCCCGGCTCCTCACCGTAACCATAACCGTTTTTTAATCTTGCCTTACAATAGTACTCGCATAATGCCTGCGTATTCATCTGATTCTTCCGGCGCTTCCCATATTGTTATCGCACCCGATGTCATGGATTACATTGAGAAGCGGGACTGTGATTTCCGCGTCTGTACTTCCTGCGGAGGCCCGATCCTTCTCCCGGTACGCATAAAACCCCCGAAAAAAAGTGATGTCCTTCTCCAGGCTGCCCGCCACACCATCTACATTTCCATCCACCAGGCACGTTTTCTTGATGAAATCCGGTCCGATATGATCCCATTCTATGATGATGAGCAGGCAGGGTACGGGCTGAGATGAGTTACGAAGAACTGTCTCATACCGCCGATGTGAAGATCCGGGCCTGTGCCCCCACACTTGATGCCCTGTTTGGCGAGGCCTGTATGGCGCTGATGCAGGTGATATACGGGGGAGACCGGCGCGGCGGGACCAGGAGTGTGATTGACCTCAGTGCGCTGGACCAGGAATCGCTTCTGTGCGATTTCCTTTCGGAAGTGCTGTATGTCACTGAAGTGGAGGGGCTGGTCTTCCGGTATGCTGAAGTACACATCGAAGGTCTGCACCTCCACGCAGTTCTTAATGGCGAAGCGTTCGATCCGGTACGGCATAATAAGGGAACTGAAGTCAAGGGCATCTCATACTCGGGCATGTCTATTAAAAAAGACGCCAAAGGATATATGCTGGATATCTTATTTGATGTATAGAATGGGGTGAGGGGATGCTTGACGGTGTAATAAGAACCGGTACAGACGAATGGGAGATCCCGATCGGTTTTGTGCCCGGTATGAGGGTTCCGGGGAGATTTTTCCTTTCAGACGCGCTTATAGCGATTCTCGAACCCGGCGCTGTGCAGCAGCTGGCACATGTCGCCACTCTCCCCGGCATCATCCGGTCTTCGCTTGGCATGCCGGACATCCACTGGGGCTACGGGTTTCCCATTGGCGGCGTTGCTGCGTTTTCCCTTGAAGAGGGCGTTATTTCCCCCGGGGGGGTAGGTTTTGATATCAACTGCGGGGTGCGCCTCTTTACAACGCCACTCACGCAGGGGGATATCAAAAAACCCCGGGAGTTTATAGAGTCCCTGTACCAGGCAGTGCCGACAGGTGTCGGTGCAAAGAGTTCCGTGAAAGTTTCCCCGGCTGCGCTTACTGCCATGATGGAAAAGGGTGCACGCTGGGCGGTGGATTCAGGGTTCGGGGTCGAACGTGATCTTAACCGGTGTGAGGATGGGGGCTGCATGAAGCAGGCCGACATCCGTGCGGTATCGGTAAAGGCCCGCGCCCGTGGAATTCCGCAGGGGGGGACGCTCGGCTCGGGCAACCATTTCCTTGAGATCCAGGTGGTAAGCGAGATCTACGATGAGACTGCAGCGGCGGCATTTGGTCTTCAGAAAGGCCAGATCTGCTGCATGATCCACTGCGGTTCCCGGGGACTCGGCCACCAGGTCTGCACCGATCATCTCAAGACTCTCGAAGAAGCGACAAAAAAATATCATATCACGCTCCCGGATCGCCAGCTTGCCTGTGCCCCCATCCAGTCTCCTGAAGGAAAGGCATATTTCGGTGCGATGGCAGCATCGGCTAATTATGCGTGGGCCAACCGCCAGTTGATCATGCATGCGGCCCGCCTGCAGTTTGAGCGGATGTTTGGCATCGGGTACGAGAGCATGCCGCTTGTCTACGATGTTACCCATAACGTGGCAAAGATCGAGGAGCATACCGTTGACGGGCACACCCGGAAAGTCTGCGTGCACCGCAAGGGTGCCACGCGTTCGTTCGGCCCGGGATGTGCGGACCTTCCTGGAGATCTTGCACAGATCGGGCAGCCGGTGATTATTCCGGGCAGCATGGGCACACCTTCGTTTGTGCTCAAAGGGACTGCAACGGCGATGGAACGTACCTTTGGCAGTACCTGCCACGGTTCGGGCCGGGTCATGAGCCGTTCACAGGCAAAGAAGAGAATGACCGGAAAAGAGGTGGCAGATCATCTGCTTGCACAGGGCATTATTGTCAGGGCGCCGAACGAAGCGGCGATAGTTGATGAAGCGCCTGAAGTCTACAAGCCCAGCAGCGAGGTAGTCCAGGTTGTCCACGATGTCGGGCTATCAGCCCTTGTTGCCCGCCTGTCTCCGCTCGGAGTGATCAAGGGGTGAGCTGCCGGGCGGGCTTTGTCTGGGAGACACCCCAGCATTTTGTCAGGTATATCGAGGACTGCGGTGTCCCGTGCGAACTGGTCACCCCGTATATGCTGGCCGCCCCGTTTTTCCGTGGCTCGTTTACCTGCCTCATCATTCCCACCGGTTTTGCAAACCCGGCCTTTTGCCGGCTGCTCCCGGCGCTCCGGGCGTCATCAGAGCGCATAGAAAATTTTGTCGAAAACGGCGGCAACCTTCTTGTATTCGGGGCTGCGATCGACCGTGCGGACGCGTATGACTGGCTGCCGTTCCCGGTTACATATCAGCATGAGGTTTTTCCCCGGACGATCGCGTGCGGATCGTCTGAACTTGGAACGGCGCTTGTGGAGGATTACGATCCCTCCTGCATCGAATGCGACGGTATATTCCCTGCGCACGGGGGAAATGCGGCAGGGGAATCCGACGGATCAACGGTAATTATCGAAAACATGGTGGGGAAAGGACGGGTGATCGTAACGAGTGTCCACGAATACCCGTCCCGTGCATTTGTAAAAAAATTCTGCGCATCCGGGACACAAACCTTATTCTAGCAGGAAAAAGACCAGAATGATAGTGAGGTTGTGTCCGATGCACCGCTATACTTTTTGTGAAACTGCGGAGGCAGCAGATCTTGAACCGGTTGTCCTTGCCATCCATGAGATTATCCACCGGCTCCCGGTAACGGCGAAATCGTTACGGAAACCCGGCATCCGGATCGAGGATGGCCGGGTGATCGACCGTAATTATACCGGCCCGGTGCTCGAACAGGCCATCGCATCGAACACGGTGATAAAAACAACACCGGAGAACGGTGCTTACAAAGGGGTACCGGTGACGGTTTCCCCCATACGGGATCATGAAGGGCACGCAATTGGCGCGATTGGTGTTGTCGATGTCACCGGCATCTTTGATCTTGCTACGCTCATGGAGCACCAGTCTGCCATCATAAAACAGGTGTGCGGTAAGGATCCCTGCCCGATGCCGGAAGAATCCAGCAATTCAAAGAGGTGATAACCACGCCGGACTCAGCATTCAGGGTAATGGAGATACTTGAAAGATCTGATGGCGCGGTCTCGGGAGAGACCGTCAGCAACGAACTGGGCATTACCCGCTCTGCTGTCTGGAAACATATCAACGAGCTCCGCATGATGGGATACGACATCTCGTCCTCGCAGAAAGAGGGGTACCGGCTCACGCGCATGAGCAACAAGCTCCTCCCGTACGAGATCCACAAGAAACTCCATACCACGTTTATCGGGAAGAAAATGAGGTACCTGGAGAACACGCCCTCGACCATCTGGGTGGGAAAACAGCTCTGCGCTGACGGCGATGTGGAAAAAATGCATGGTATGGTGATCATCGCCGAGGAGCAGACCGGTGGTGTCGGCCGGATGGGGCGGGCGTGGGTCTCGCCGAGCGGTGGGATCTGGATCACGATTGTCTTAAAGCCCAGTATCCCGATTGATCGTATCTTTATGATTACCATGGCAGGGTCCGTCGCGCTGGCACGGGCGATCCGTAAGGAGTTCGATCTGGGTGCCCTGATCAAGTGGCCGAACGACATTTTCATCGGGAACAAGAAGGTGGCAGGACTGTTGCTCGAACTTGCGGCAGAAGCCGATACCGTGCATTACTGCCTCCTCGGGATGGGTATCGATGCAAATGTCCCTATCAGCCAGTTCTCCCCGGCGCTGCAGAATAATATCACCTCGCTCTCCGCAGAACTTGGCCACGAGGTGGATCGTGCCTCGTTTTTGGCCCGGGTCTTAAAAGAGTTCGAGAGTCAGTATCTCCTCATCGAAAGCGGGGAATACGATACCATCATCCGGGAGTGGAAAAGCCTCTCCTGCACGCTCGAACACCGGGTGGATATACGGACGCTCAAGAACAGTTTCTCGGGAGAAGCGGTCGATATCGATGAGTACGGCGCGCTCATCATACGAAAGGATAACGGCAAGCTCGAGCGCGTGATTGCCGGCGACTGTTTCCACCAGTAGACCGGTACTTTTTTCTCGTCAACCCCCAATTTTTTAATGGTTGACGATGTTTGGCGATCTCCGGCGCTCACGCCGTATTGCATACACTGCCGCATTTATCGGTCTTGTTGCGCTTGGCGGCTGGATCTCCGTTCCTTTTGTCCCAACGCCTTTTACCCTCCAGACGTTTTTTGTCCTGCTCGCGGGAGCGGTAATGAAGCGCGACGCTGTCATCCCGGTGGCATTGTACGTGGCCCTTGGAGCACTGGGGCTGCCGGTTTTCCATAATGGTGTTGCCGGGATTGGTGTGCTGCTTGGTCCCACCGGGGGATACCTGATCGGGTTTATACCGGCGGCCCTGATCGTCGGTTTTGCGTATGAATCAGCCTCGCCTGCGTACCGTATTGCGGGGCTCGCTTCTGCCTCGCTCCTTATCCTCCTGTGCGGCGTGGCATGGTTGATCGGTTCCACGGGAATGGTCCCGGCCGCCGCGTTCTTACTGGGTATGGCAATCTTCCTCCCCGGGGAAGCGGTGAAGGCCGGGGCCGCGTACCTGATCGCACGACGGTTACCATGATCACGTTTGAAAATGTCCGGTACCGGCGTCTTGCCCTCGATTCTCTTGCAATAGCCCCTGGCGTCACTTCGGTAATTGGTCCAAACGGTAGCGGTAAGACTACCTTCCTGAAAATCTGCGCCGGTATTGCAGAACCTGACAGCGGCTGCGTACTCGTGGATGGTATATCCCCAAGGGAGACCGGGATCGGGTACGTGAATGAATTCCCGGACAGGAACCTTCTCTTTCCGACAGTAAAAGACGAATTGGCGTCACCGTTGCGTTTCAGTCATACCCCTTGTCAAGAGATCGGACCGGCAGTCAGCATTTGTGCAGAGACTCTGGGAATAACCCGGCTGCTCAACCGGCATATACGGGACCTGAGCGGGGGGGAGAAGATTCTCGTCGCGATCGCGACTGCATGCATCAACCGTCCGCATGTCATTATTCTTGATGAATACGATTCGCACCTTGACGCTGACCGGTGTGCATGGCTGGATGCCGTGCTCAAGGCATCGGGCGCGAAATACATTATCCGCGTTACGCAGCAGATGGAATCTGCAGCACAAGGTGATCATCTCATCTTTTTTGAGAAGAGCCGGGTGGTTCATGCCGGGACTCCGGCCGCTGTTTTCTCACTGCTTGCCTGCACCCCGTTTTACCCGCTTTCATGGGGGTGTCCCGTATGAAGGTGGTCCTCGATCACCTGGCCGCGAGGCATCCATTCTGGTCGCTTACGGCCAATGGGGTTTTTTCCCCGGGTATCCATCTCGTCAGCGGGGATGTGGGCAGCGGAAAGTCGACGCTGGCCCTCATGATGGCCGGGCTGCGTGCACCGGACAACGGTGCCGTAATCCGCGAGGGTGTAAACCGGATTATGCTCTCATTCCAGTTTCCCGAATTCCATGTGACCGGTCTCTCCGTCGCTGAGGAATGTGCGTCGTGGAACCTTGAGCCTGATGCAGTTATCAGGTCGGCGGATATCGACAGCGACGAAGAAAGACCGGTGCTCTCGCTTTCGCGGGGAGAACTCAAGCGCCTGCACCTCGCCTGCGTTCTCTCTCTCGATTATGATCTTCTGCTGCTGGATGAGCCGTTTTCAGCGCTTGACTGCCCGGGAAAAGAGCAGGTGTGCCGGCAGATTAGCAAACGATCCGGTGGCATCACCGTGATCTTCACCCACGAGCAGAGCATCTTCCCGCAGATCGATCATATCTGGGAACTAATCGGGGGAGGGCTTGTCGACTGCGGCGATATGCCCGGGGCAGTCATGAGCTGGCAGCATGCACCGCCTCTGGTAAAAAAACTCATATGTGCCGGGAGAATTCCCCGGTCGCTCACGAATGACGACATCAGGGAGGCAGCATGCAGGACCCGCGGCTGAGACTCCTCTGTGTGTTCATGCTCTCACTTGCGGCATTCGCAAGTGTTACCGGTGCCGTTGCGGTTATTGTCTGGTGGATGATATTTACACCCCGGTGGCACAGCATCCGGCACCGGCATGCCCTCCTTGCAACGCTCGTTCTGTTTGGTATCGTCGCGGGGGTCATGACCCTCACCGGGAGTGACGGGCTTTCGTATCTCGTACGGATGATCGCGATACTGCTGGTCGGCACCTGGGTGTACGCCGAATCCGCTGCCAATGATTTCCTTGCCGTGGGTACCTGGTGCCTGGGTACGAGGATAGGGTTCGAGGTGGGAATGATCGCCGGGATGGCCATGCAGATGGCTACCGGGCTCTCTGATGATTTTCGCCGGATTCGTATTGCGATCCAGCAGAAAGGGCAGCCATGGGGTATCCGTAGTATCGTGCCAGCGGGACGTGTCCTGATCCACGATGCGCTCCAGCGTGCAGATGAGACTGCGGAAGTACTTGCCATGAGGGGATACCGGAACGGAGGAACGATGTGTCCGCACTTTCATACTCCTGTACGTGATATTGTGGCCGGTACCTGTGCCGCCGTCGCACTCGTTCTTGCGTATATCCCCGTAAGTGAATTTTTTATACATTACCGATGAAGTATTGAGAGGCTAATTGTAATACCGGAGCCCCTGAGGTTTCCCATGTGTGCTGCCGTTTCTGGAAAAGTTCTTATCACCGATACAACACTTCGTGATGCCCACCAGTCTCTCATAGCAACCCGGCTACGCACCGAGGATATGATCCCGCTCGCACGCGAGATTGATGTGTGCGGTTTTTTTTCAGCTGAAGCATGGGGCGGGGCGACGTTTGATACCTGCATACGATTCCTGAACGATGATCCGTGGGACCGGCTCCGCGCCCTCAAGGCGGAACTGAAACACACGCCGATCCAGATGCTACTCCGCGGCCAGAACCTTGTCGGGTACCGCCACTATTCGGACGATGTGGTCGACCGGTTCGTTGCAGCATCCTACAAGAACGGTGTGGACATTTTCCGGGTCTTTGATGCGCTCAACGATATCCGGAATATGAAGCGCTCGATGGACCAGGTAAAAAAGGCCGGGGCCCACCTCCAGGGCACGATCTCCTATACGACGAGCCCGGTCCACAGCACCAGAATGTTTATCGAGATGGCAAAGGAACTTGCCGCGCTCGACTGCGATTCCATCTGTATCAAGGATATGGCAGGGCTCATCATGCCCGAGGCGGCGCGTGAGCTCATCAGCGGGATAAAAAAAGCCGTTGATATCAAAGTCTGCCTTCACAGTCACTCCACAAGCGGGATCGCTCCCATGAGTTACCAGGCGGCCATCGAAGCCGGTGTGGACATTCTCGATACGGCCATGTCACCGTTCTCGATGGGTACCTCGCAGCCCCCGACAGAGAGTGTCGTGGCGACACTTGTTGGAACACCCCGGGATACCGGTATTGATCTCCTGAAACTCCGGACTGTCAGGAATACCTGCATGCAGATCCGCGAGAAATATGCCGGGCTCTTAAACCCGATCTCCGAACGGGTGGACAGCAACGTCCTTATCTACCAGCTGCCGGGCGGCATGATCTCGAACCTTGTCTCGCAGCTGATGGAGCAGGACGCGCTTAACCGTCTCGATGACGTGTTTGCCGAGATCCCGCGCGTGAGAAAGGATCTCGGCTACCCCCCGCTCGTGACGCCGACGAGCCAGATCGTAGGTACGCAGGCGGTCTTAAACGTGCTTGTCAACGGTCAGCGGTATGCGAACGTGACAAAGGAGGTCAAGGACTACGTGCGGGGCCTGTACGGCCGCTCTCCGGCGCCGGTCAGCGAAGAGATCCGGAAACTGATCATCGGCGATGAGAAGCCGATCGATTGCCGCCCGGCCGATATGCTTGAACCCTCCTACGAGCGGATGAAGGCAGAAGCGGAAAAAGCCGGACTCGTCAAAAAAGAGGAAGATGTCCTTACCTACATCATGTACCCTGCCATCGCCCCATCGTTCCTGAAAGGCGAGCGACAGCTTGAAGCGATTCCCCAGAAGCAGTCGGCTGCCCAGCATGCCGCCGCTTCCGGAGGCATCCCCGACCAGATGGAAGTTGAAGTGGACGGGGAAGTTTTCTCCGTCAGAATCGTGTCAGTCGGCGGAAACCGGGTGCAGGTCGCAAATGTCGCACCCCAGAAAGCACCGCGCGGGGATATCGCGGGTGGGATCCGGAGCAATATGCAGGGGATGGTGCTCCAGGTGATGGTCAACCGGGGCGCGATGGTCAAAAAAGGCGATACCCTTATTGTGCTTGAAGCGATGAAGATGGAAAATCCCATCCACAGCCCGGTGGACGGCAAGGTCACCGAGATTTTTGTTGACGCCGGCGATGTCGTCCAGACTGGCGATGTCCTGCTGGTGGTGCAATGAAATTTTTTGAGAAGATCCTGATCGCGAACCGCGGCGAGATCGCAATCCGGGTCATGCGTGCGTGCCGGGAACTCGACATCGATACGGTGGCGATCTATTCCTCGGTCGACAAGAATGCCCTCCATGTCAAATATGCAGACGAGGCGTTTCCGGTCGGAGAGGCACATCCGTCCAAGAGCTACCTCAACATGGAACGGATCGTCGACATCGCCAAAAAGAGCGGTGCAGAAGCGATCCACCCGGGATACGGTTTCCTTGCAGAGAACTACCGGTTCGCGAAGCTCTGCGCCGATGAAGGGGTGACCTTCATCGGTCCCAAATCAAAGACCATCCAGGCCATGGGCTCCAAGATCGGGAGCAAGCAGATGATAAAAAAAGCCGGGGTGCCGGTGCTCCCGGGAACCGATGACGGTATCCGCGATATCGACATCGCCAAAAAGGTGGCCGCTGATATCGGCTACCCGGTGATCGTCAAAGCAAGCGCGGGTGGAGGCGGCATCGGGATGCAGATCGTCAATGACGAGACAGCGCTTGAAGAGGCGATAACGGGAAGTATGCGGATCGCCCAGTCGGCATTTGGCGATCCGACGGTCTTTATAGAGAAATACCTCATCAAGCCCCGGCATATCGAGTTCCAGGTTCTTGCCGACGAACACGGGCATGGGGTTCATCTTTTCGAGCGCGAGTGTTCCATCCAGCGACGGCACCAGAAACTGATTGAAGAGGCCCCGTCCGCGATCATGACTCCCGAGCTGCGTGCGCGCATGTCCGCCTCTGCGCTCAAAGTGGTCGAGGCGTCCGATTATACGAACGCCGGCTCAGTCGAGTTCCTGTACAGCAACGGGAATTATTACTTCATGGAGATGAATACCCGGCTGCAGGTCGAACATACCATCACCGAATTTATCACCGGCATTGATCTGGTCCGGCAGCAGATTGCGATTGCCGCCGGGGAATCATTGCCCTTCGATCAGGAGGATGTCTCGATCCGTGGCCATGCGATCGAATGCCGGATCAATGCGGAAGATCCGCTCAACAACTTTGCAGCGGACCCGGGCAAGATCCTCCGGTACCGCTCACCGGGAGGCCCCGGTATCCGCGTCGATAGCGGCATCCACATGGGGTACATGATCCCACCCAACTACGACTCAATGATCGCGAAGCTGTGTGCCTGGGACAGCACCCGTCCCGAAGTCATCAGGAGGATGCGCCGCGCAATCTTGGAGTATATTATCCTCGGGATAAAGACTACGCTCCCGCTCCACTATGCGATCATGAACAACCAGCAGTTCATCGATGGCAACACGCATACTCACTTCCTGCAGGAAGAGCATATCATAAAAACGCTCGAACGTTACAAAAATGATGAGGAAGCCCGGATGCAGACACTGGCCGGCTCATTCTCCCAAGGGAACAAGGTCGCCGCGATCACAGCTGCGGTGAACGTGTATCTCCAGCAGAAAAAGGATTGATACGTGAGAATCTTTCGTATCAGAACCTTTAAGAGTTTTTACAGTGTTGTAATTATGCACTTTTGTGCTGCGGTGGCCTAGCTGGTTAGGGCGCCAGACTCATAGGGTTTGATTCAGCGCAAGTATCCTTTGCGTGTGAGAACTTTGGGACATCTGGAGATCGTGGGATCGTAACCCACCCGCAGCATTTTTTTTTATTTTTTAAAAAAGCTTCCGGATTTTTCCTGTGTCCGGGCCGCGGTTAAATGAGTCTGTTTGCCCGGAAAACCGTTTTGTCGTGAATTTTTGGGATTTTGACCAGATCCCGGGGATATATTTATGTTCCACGTCCTCCCACAGAATACTAAAAAAGAGGTATGATAATGATTCTTGTAAATGCAGCTGTTGGAATTATCCAGTTGATTATTGCCGTCATTCTTGCGGTGGTAGCACTGTATATCGGCTTTTCCATCTTTGGCAGGATCACCAAGGATGTCGATGAGCAGAAGGAACTTGCGAAGGGCAATGTTGCATTCGGTATTGTTGTTGCGGCAATCTTTGTCGCAATTGCCGTTGTCGTCCAGTCCGGTGTCGCCGGTATCTCGGTTGGTATCAGCAAGGCCTCGGCACTCGGGTTCACATCCGTTGACGGCATGATTGCGATCTGCGTTGCAATCATCCAGCTTATCCTTGGTGTCCTCCTTGCTATTGGCGCCATCTACCTTGCCTTGAACGTCTTTGACAAGTTCACCAAGGAAGTTGAGGAATTTGAGGAACTTAAAAAAGGCAATGTCGCTGTCGCGCTTGAAATGGCAGGCGTCATCATCGCGGTTGCCCTGATCATCCAGTCCGGTATTGTCGGTATCACGGCAGCACTGGCATAAAAAGAATCTCATACGTTTTCATTTTTTTAATTTCCCGTTCGATTGTCAGAAGCGGGTCTCCTGCGGTCCTTCGGGTCTTGGTACTTCTTTGGTCTCTCATACGTGAGAGAGATCTGAGTTTCTTCCAGGGTAAACCGAGATGGCCATATCAGGTTTATTAAGGGTAACCAAAAAAAGAGCAAGAGAAAATTTTTACGCGGGCTCCACGGAAAAACAGGCTTATTTCCCATAAAGGTTGATCTGCTGGATAAGGCCTGAAAAGCCCTCAAGTTCCAGCGCAAGCACATCGTTACGGGTCATGCCCATGCTCGTTTCGGCATCAGCCGTGAGCTGGTCCGGCCCCCGGATCACTTCGCGTGGCGTCCCGTCACGGCTCAGCACGTCCCGGGCCTCTGCATCATGGACAAAAGCGCGGCCCGGGATGATGACCATCGGTTCGAGAATTGAGAGGTCCAGTGCTTTGAGATCGTCTATCGTGATCAGGCAGGCGATCTCTTTTTTTACCGGAATGACCGGAGACACAGCCCCGCGTGAAGACAAGATCCCGCTTATGTATGGTGCTGCTACGGAACCGGTGATGACCGATGC
>NZ_JBAVMX010000047.1:0-2330 GCF_049690535.1 Methanoregula sp.
GGCCGTGACCGGCGACGGGACAAACGATGCCCCGGCGCTCAGGCACGCGGATGTGGGACTTGCGATGGGGATTGCCGGCACCGAAGTGGCACGGGAGGCAAGCGACATCATCCTTCTCGATGATTCATTTGTCTCGATCACAAGCGCAGTCTGGTGGGGCCGGTCGCTGTATGAGAACATCCAGCGCTTCCTCCTCTTCCAGCTCACCATCAACTTCAGCGCCTGCATCCTTGTGTTTATCGCACCGCTCCTCGGTTTACCGGAGCCGTTTACCATTATTGAGATCCTCTGGATCAATATCATCATGGACACGCTCGCCGCGTTTGCGCTCTGCTCGGAGGCCCCGCACTGCGGGCTGCTCGATCGGACGCCGGTCCCACGTGACGCCCCAATCATCACGCCGTTTATGTGGATCACGATCGCAATCACCGGCACCTTCATTGTCGTTGGCGGCCTTCTTCAGCTCGGCACCGGGTTCCTTGGCGGCAGGACCGAATCAGAGATCAGCACGATCTTCTTTGCGGCATTCATCATTGCTGCCGTGACAAACGGGTTCAACTGCCGGGCGATGGACGGGAAGATGCCGCAGTTTTTTAAAGGTAACCCGATGTTTTTCCTTGTTATGGGTGGGATCGTGATTATCCAGATCCTCATCATCCAGTTCGGTGGCGAGGTCTTTGGCACAGTACCACTCACCGCCACGGAATGGGTAACAGTAGCGGTGGCAGCGGCGGTACCGGTGCTCGTCATCGGGTTTTTGATCCGGTATGCATCCGGCAGGTACCGTGCAGCAAAAAAATCCCCGGCAGTCACGTAACCGGCAGACCGATTTTCTTTTTTTCCCAAAAAGAGAATCGGGAAACAGAAACTTCCAGCCAGTACTGTATATACTGCATCGAACAGTAGGTAAATCTAAGGCTCCGGGCCGGTCAGGAGGCCATGTGCTTCCGGGATCGGCTCCGGGCGCCAGGAGGTCAGATATGGAGAAGATCCAGATACCAAACCAGGCTCCTTCGACGCCGATGCCGATCGTGATCGCCGGCGCGCTGGTGAAGGGAAAGGAAAACTACCTTACGATCGGTGCATATGGCGTCATGTCGATGCAGCCGCCGCTTGTCTATATCTCGTCCATGAAGGCCCACTTTACCAATGCGGGGATTAAAGAGACCGGGTACTTCAGCATCAACGTGCCACCGGCAGCGCTTATAAAAGAGACCGATTACTGCGGGCTTGTCTCGGGCCGCACCACCGACAAGTCCAGGATCTTTACCGGATTCTACGGAAAGGAAAAACACGCCCCGATGATCCAGGAGTGCCCGGTAAATGCAGTCTGCAAAGTGGTAAAGACCGTGGAACTGCCCAACAACGAGGTCTTCATCGGCGAAGTTGTCGAGTACTACGTGGACACGCCCTGCCTTACGGACAATATTCCCGATCCAAAGAAGATCGACCCACTCCTCCTTGCCGGCCACTCGTACCGGAAACTGGGAGGTATCGCCGGCACGGCGTTCTCCGCAGGAAAATCCCTTATGAAAAAATAATGATCTTTTTTTTGCCGGCTGGATTGGCAAGGTATTCCTGCACGGATAACGTGAAAGCACAGGAGGGAGGGATAGTCTGACCCGGTTTGGCCTCACTTTGCGAAAAGAATTTTCTGGATCCGCGAAACCGGATATGAACCGATTGCATTCACTTCAGATCTATGAATGCCGGGGAAAAATGTATGAGGGGTCCCCGCCGCGAGCGCCCCTCCGGGGCATGGCGGGGCAGGGAGTTTTTGTATATCTGTTTTTCCATCCGGATTTGGGTTTTTGATCCGCCGCGGGGGCGCCCCGTCGGGGGCGGTGGCACTCATCGTACCATGGGGATGATGGTAACAATTACTTCTTCATGATTCCTGAGGGAGAACCAATTCAGGGGGATTAATTTGGAAAAAAAGGTTTTGCTGTTACTGGGCCGGAATCGCAGGGACTGCTTTTTTTGCTGCAAACGAGGCCACGATGGCAGCAATGCCGATAACGATAGCGAAGATCCCGGCAATAAACGCAAGGAGGACAATCGAAATCAGAGGGAAGATGAGGGTCACCACGAGCAGCAGGAGCCCGAAGATGAAACTGACTATCCCAAGAATGGCATTTCCAGCGTCCTTCTGTGAGAATGCGTGGTACAGGTGGGCAGCTCCCGTGATGCATGCCCAGACGCCGATGATAATGATAAAGAATGTGGTCAGGAAGAATGTGCTGTACAGCGGATGGGCAAGGATGATGATACCCGCGAGAAGGTTTAAGATCGCAAAGAGGATCTTCCAGCCCATGTTCGTCCGGTCAACG
>NZ_JBAVMX010000048.1:0-7591 GCF_049690535.1 Methanoregula sp.
GGCCTACTTCCTCTGATAATAAATTCTTTATTGCTCTTCTAAAGGTTTCGTCATGATATCTTCCCAGATCATCAAAATTACAATTATCATTTTTTTTGGATCGTCCCCCGACTTTCCTGTATCTTACAAGATCTCTTTTCAAATCTTTGAGTGCCACCCAACCAAATATAGGTGGTAAACCAGGCTTTTTTTCTCCATACTCCCACAAATATCGAATAATTTCCTTGGCGCACCTCAAACCAGTTGGTTCGCACGGTAATTCGGTTGATTTATCTTCCCACTTTTCTCTCCGTCTTTTCCCCCCTTTTGAAAAAACTTTAAGTCTTCGGTTAATTGTTTTCGAAAAATCCAGTGACAACTCTTTAGCAATATTCTCAAAATATTTATCGGGATCACCGCCATATTCCCCCTCCACCCATTCATCGTGATAGGGCCCATCTAATCCAATTAGGAATACCGGGCGTAAAAAATCCAAATCTTTTGTTTCGAGGGAAATTCCCATTTCTGCAAGTTGCACACATGTAATATGTGCGATTGAGTATATGATTTCTTCCAAAAAAGCATAAAATATGCAGAGGATTGCGAGTCACAAAGTACAAACCACAACAGGATCTTTTAGCGTGGTTTTACCCGTCGTGTGGGCACGAAAACATGGCATAGCGAAAGGCACAGTCGTCGATATTTTCGTCGAAAACGATTGGCTGATTATCATTCCTGATGGGGTCTCTCACCATGAGGAGGTGAGTGACGGTCATGCCGAGCGGTAAGACCTATAACGCTAGGAGCGACTCGCCTGCCATAGTCTTCCTTGGTGAACTGTCTGCAAGTACATATGCCCGTCTCCCCCCAAAGATGCAGGCGGCTTGCAGGGAACTGGCAGAACGCGGGGAAATTACCATCGAAGGTAACGCATGACCCCCCACTGGCACGGGAACCCACAGCGAACCGCGGAATGTATTCTCGCACAGGTCAGGAATGGGAACGTCCGCACCAGAGGACAATACGTCGCCCTCGTTTCTACTGTAAACTCCCTCCCATGGCGTCTTCGTTCGTGGCTGTGGCGCCGGCTGGAACAGGAGATCGGGCACGATTCAGTATCGTATCTCAAACAGTGGTCCAGCGCGACCGTAGAGGTGCCGGCATGACACCGCGATCGTTGGCTGTCATCGTTATCGAAGGAGATTCTGCAAATTTATACCAGGCGCTCGGCGAGATGTGTGATATCGCAAAAAGTTATGGAATTGCCACGGACCTCGTTATTAAAAACCTCGAGGGGGGATGCAAACGCCCGAAACGATAACCACACGACAGCAGTATGGCGATTCCATCACCATCGGGCGCGTCAGCAAAGGCGGCGAGATAAAGGTCTACCTGGACGCTGACGACCTCGCCGGTGCCCAAAAACGCATCGACAACATTGTGGCAGCCCGGGCATACCTCCTGCAGAAACTTGGGGGGGCACTTGATGGATAATCTCGATCGCGATTGCGGGGCGGCCTTCGCAAATCCATCCCGGTTTGCCGAGGCCCTGGCCCTGAAAAAGATCATGGCGGACCGTGAACAGGCGACCGAATCCCCCAAGGCGATCGAGACAAAACCGGTAGAGCAGCCGGTGTCCATATCCCCAGAACCGGAGCCGGTTCCTGATAAAGAGCCGCTGCGGCATCTCGACCCTATCTCCCGTCGGATGATTCTCGCATCCCGGGAAGAGGGGCGGCAGTCCGGGAAAAATCTGGTGTGCCGAGATCATCCCCGGACGGACCTGGGCAACAGTCAGCGCTTCGTCCTCCGGTTCGGGCTCGATTGCCGGTACTGTCACGCATTCAAGAACTGGTACATATGGGACGGCATTCGCTGGCAACGCGACAACGACGGGCTCGTCCGGGAACTTGCTAAGGATGCAGTGTACCGCATCTACGACGAGGCATCGGTTTCTCCAGGAGCTACTGAACAGGGCGAACTCTACAAATGGGGCATCTCTTCACAGGGGCGGCCACGTATCGACGCCATGGTGAGCCTCTCAACCAGCGCCCTGGCGATATCCCCGGACGAACTGGATACCAACCCAGACCGGCTGAATTTTCCGAACGGCACCCTGGACCTGCAGACATTCGAATTTGCGCCGGCCCGTCGCGATGATCTGATCACCCGGGTGACCGGGTGCGCTTATGACCCTGCAGCAGCTTGCCCGTCATGGGGCAAATTCCTCGACAAGATCATGGCCGGAAACCAGAACCTGATCGGGTTCATTCAGCGGGCTGTCGGGTATTCACTCACAGGTCACACCGGGGAGCGGGCCATTTTCCTCTGTCATGGCGGCGGCGCGAACGGTAAAAGCACCCTACTGAACACCATTATGGCAGTCATCGGAGAATACGGGCTGCCCGTCGAATCGAACACATTCTGCGTAAGCCGGAACGAGTCCATCCGTAACGATCTGGCGGCCCTAAAAGGTGCCCGGTTCGTGACGGCGACCGAGGCCGGCAAGGGAAAGCGGCTGGATGAGTCCATTATTAAGCAGTTCACCGGTGGTGGTGACAAGATCCGGGCCCGGTTCCTCTATCAGGAGTTTTTCGAGTTCAAGCCGGAGTGCAAAATCTGGTGGGCGTTCAACTCGGCGCCCCGCATCACTGACAGCACGGACAGCATATGGGCCCGGGTGAAGATGATCCCGTTCTCTGTGATCATTCCCGAGGCCGAGCGCGATATCCGGCTGCCCGACAAGCTCCTCAAGGAGGCCCCGGGGATCATAAACTGGGCGATTGCAGGACTCCAGGAATACCAGCGGATCGGACTCGCCGAACCGGTCGAGGTCCGGAGTGCAACACAGCAGTACCGGGAAGACCAGGACAACTTCGCGGACTTCCTCACCGACATGTGCATCTGCGACGACCCCCGGGCGACCTGCGGGGCAACGGACCTGTACAACGTGTACGTGAAATGGTGCAGCACAGAGGCCCCGGACGAGAAGGTCAAGAGCCCGCGGTCGTTCGGGTTCGAAATGAACGATCACGGCTTCAAGCGGGACAGGGACGGTGCCACAAAAAGGAAGATCTACCTAGGCATCAGGCCCAAAAATGGAGGTTTCTGAATTATGCCCGGTTTCAAAATCGTAACCATGGGAACCCATGAATTGACATTTCCAGTACCTTCCAATATTTCTCTCATGAAGGGGTATCCAGAAAAACCATTCTATGGTTTCTCATGGTTACTTTTCGCAATCCGGGTTCATTTTGCAAAGTTGGTGATTTAGATGCAAAACTGCTCTGTTTGCACCCATCCGGATGTTGAAAATATCAACAAATCTTTGCTTAGCGGGACAAGTTTGCGGGACATTGCGGGACAAGCGGGACACGAGGATCTTACGAGGAGCAGCCTCTCCCGGCACAAGCGGCACCTCTCCGTAAAACTCGCCAAGACTGCCGAGCGCCGGGAGATCGGGAAGGTCGCGAGCCTGGCAGATGATGTCCTAGAACAGGTGAAAGACCTCAATGCCCGGGTCTCGGCAATCCTCGCAGCATGTGAAGCCGACGGCGACCGCAGGAACGCGATCGCGGCGATCAGGGAGGCACGGGGCCTGCTCGAAACACAGGGAAAACTCATGGGTAACTTCGCACCACAAACCGCCGCCGTCCAGGTGAATGTCGGACTTCAAACCATCCAGACAACTCCCGAATGGCCGGTACTGATGGTGGTCCTCAGTCACCATCCAGAAGTGCACGCTGAACTCACGGCAGCACTTACGGAGGCCGGGTTATGAACAGTGAGATAAGAAAACTTATCTGCGGCTTACGTCGTAGAAATGGCCAAAATATAGACCACTCCACTATTTCCACTGCAACGGAGCCCGTAAAACACCCCGTTTGCTTGAATCAAAATACCACTATTTCCTGTGGAGGGCACTTTTCATGACCTGCTCTTACGTCGAGGGCACGATCGGCCATTTCCGCTGCGCCTGCACGAGCCGGTCCCGGTGCCCGAAAGGTAGGGTTATCGATGCCGGGCGAATAACGCCCGGGTGTTTCACCATCGGCGGCAACACTCCCCGGGAGCTGTCATCATGACCAGCCCGATCCGGTTCTTGTTGGACCCCGGGCTCTGGGTGCGTGAAGTGCTCGGTCACACACCCTGGGAAAAACAGGTCCAGATCCTCGAAAGCATCCGGGATCACAAGGTCACTGCGGTAAAGAGTGCCCATGCCTGCGGTAAATCCTTCAGCGCTGCCGAGTGCGCCCTGTGGTTCTTATTCAATCACCCTCATTCGATCGTTATCTCCACAGCTCCGACCGACCGCCAGGTATCCGGAATCCTCTGGCGGGAGATCCGGTCCGCTCATTCAAAAGCGGGACTCCCGGGAGCATGTCTCCAAACAGAACTCAAGATCGATAACGATCACTTTGCCCTTGGATTCACCGCACCGCCATATGCCGGTGATAAATTTCAAGGATTCCACGCTCCGTACATCCTCGTTATCGTCGATGAGTCCGCCGGGGTCTCGGATGATATATTTGATGCCATCGACGGTATTCTCACGTCTGACGAATCGCGACTTCTCTTAATCGGAAATCCAACGAGTAGTAGCGGCAGATTTTACAAGGAGTTTTCGACAGCATCCGGGGCGAACAAGATCAGCATCAGCGCCTTTGATACCCCGAACTTTACCCGGTACGGCATTACGGAGCAGGACCTCCTCGCAGGGACCTGGCAGGAGAAGATTGCTGGCAGTCTCCCGGCACCGTTTTTGGTCACCCCGGGGTGGGTTGCCGACCGGATCAAGCAGTGGGGCAAAGAAAGCCCGCTGTACCAGAGCAAGGTTCTGGCGAATTTCCCCACAGCCGGCGATAACAGTTTAATCCCGCTGGCATGGATCGAGGCAGCCGTCGAGCGGGATCTCCCGGTCGGAGAGCCGGTCCAGCTCGGATGTGATATTGCGCGGTTCGGTTCGGATATGACCGTGCTCATGCTCAGGGAGGGGAGCCGGGCCCGGATCCTCAAAGTTCTCCCTATGTCCGATACCATGGCCACTGCCGGGGAAATTATTCGGGGCATGAGGGAGTGCGGGGCCTCCGTGGCAAAGGTCGACGGTGCAGGTGTGGGGGGCGGGGTTGTCGACCGTCTGGAAGAGCAGGCTTTATCGGTCGTGGATGTGCAGAGCGCCGCCAGCGCCGAGGACAAAGAGCGGTTTGGGAACCTCCGGGCTGAAATGTGGTGGACTCTTCGGGAGCGGTTTGAATCCGGGGACATCTCAATCCCTGACGATGAAGAGCTGATCGCCCAGCTCGCCGGCATTCGGTATAAGGTGAACTCCAAGGGGCAGGTTTTCATCGAGAGCAAGGAAGATATGAAACGCCGGGGAGTATCGAGCCCGGACCGGGCGGATGCTTTGATGCTGGTCTTCGGGAACTCCGACCACATACGGGATGCACTTTTCCCCCGGGGTCTGGTCGAATCGTGTGTCAGTCGCCAGGAGCGGAAACGCGTACCCCGGACCGAATATTATGCGGCGATTGCGGGAACCCCTACCCACGACATGATATCCTTCGCTCTCGGCCACGTTTCAGGTGGGAAAATCATCGTGGATGAGTTTAAGCAATGGCAGGCCGATCGGGAGGGAAAACTACCGTGGCCGACGATTTTCCATGAGGCTTACGGACTTTGTCTGCATTATCGGATTGAACTTTTGATTCATACCGAGCATTCCCAAGCCGATATCCGGGAACACTTCGAGGATTGTTACCTCTCGATGATGCCTCAGACTCCCACGTACCGATCGGAGGTCTATGAGGAGCTCGAGACGCGAATCAAAAACGACCAGATCCGGTATCCTGACACCCCGCAACTGATCCAGGAACTGAGAGGATTAGAACGCAAAAGGACCGGGGACAGGTTCGCGGTCCGGCACCCGGAACGGGGTCGGAGTGATAGCGGGGCCCTAGCGGTCGCGATGTTAACTCGCAAGCTCGGCGACTGGTTTGATGCCTCGTATTTCCAGGACGATCCTCCCCGGGGCAGTAGCGAGTGGCCCGATGACGACGACCGTCCCGACCGGGTTAATTCCGCATGTGGGCTGATGGGCGGTAAAATCCACGAATACGAAGAAGGGAGGCCGTGAACAAGTAACGAGTGGCGATGAAGCGGTTTTGGTTCCTTTCTTTCCGCCGAGCCACTGGTTAAATCGAGCAGGGGTAGGAAGTGATGCCCTCCCTACCCCCTCGCAATTTCTCGTTGAAGATTAACACAACAGGTGAAAAACATGAGAAACAACAGCACAGAATCGACTATGAGGTACAGCCCGATGAACACAGAAAACGCAGAGGTGTAAACCATGAGTCCACAAATTTTCCACATGCCGGACGGCGGCGGCAGTTCCGTTGTTGTCCTGGGCAGCCAGCTCAGGGAAGAAGAAGAAGGAAAGGTTTCAATCCACGATCTGATCCACATGACGGCGAGTTTCTATGTCGTGCGGGCAATACGGGGGACCACTGTCATGAGCCCCGCCAGGACACAAAGAGACACCGTTTCGGTAAACTTCTCTCCGATGATGATGCTATGCTGGGCCGCGATCCGGATGACTGATACGATCACATGGGACGAACTTGTCGAGGAGTGCACGAAGGACAAACTTGTCGACGGTCTGCCGATCGACTTGGCAGCGGATCCCGACCGGGCAAAAAAGATCAACCGGGATATCGACATCGCCCTGGCCTCCCTTTGTGGGCTGGGTCTCGCATCGGCATCCCGTATAGAACGTGATCACCTGCATGAAGGCGTCCCGGACGGCGACACCTCCAAGGAATTGAAGAGACTGGCAGAACTCCGGGAGCGACAGATCGGGGAGACCCGGCTTGAACGAGCGAAGTTAGAATACCGGCTCAGTCAGCTTAAGGGTGAAGAGATCCCCGAGAAATCGGCGAAGGCCAAGAAGACGGCGGGAGCGTGAGAGAGATGAAACTGACATTCGGAAAGGACACCATTGAGGTGCCCGCGCCCGAAGGCTGCCAAGCAATCTTCCAGAGGATGACCGGTCCTGACGGAAAAGGTGGATACCGTTCGATGACGTGGGATGACCTCTATAAATATGGTCGGCTCGGTAACCCGGGCAACCGCCGATATCAGGGTACATACCACGAAGGCCGGGATCTCTTGCCGCTCCCGTGAGGCGTGGAGACCATGACCACGATCAACCTTCCGGGAACCCTGAAAGTCACGAGCATGGAGATATCCCGGACCCTCCAGGACGCATATCATCAGTGCACGATCAACACTGATGGATATGCAGATTATACCCCGTGGACACAGGTTGCCGCATGGATGCCGGACTATATCGCGGAGCCAGTGTTCCAAGAGAAGATCGCAGCGATCCGGGCTGCTGCCCCGGGTGCGTGATTATCATGACCGAAAACAAAGGCAAAATAGTTGTATCGGGGACCCAAGAACAGATCGAAGCATACCGGAAAGAGGACCCGACGTTCTGCCAGTTCCTGGAAGAGACCGGTCGTTTGATCGTCGTCACGCCGCAAACTCAATAAATCCTCTCTCTTTTTCCGACTTTTCCGACGTTGAATAATGCTCGAAAGTTAAAAGGTAATAT
>NZ_JBAVMX010000049.1:0-3289 GCF_049690535.1 Methanoregula sp.
CAATCCACGTTGAGGCGAGAGTACAGAGTCCGTTCCCGCTCCCCGCGACAACGGCCTCATAGAAGTTTGCTACCTTAAGTTCGCCGGTCAGGGTGCGGGCGTGATTTAAGGAACACCCGTACTGCTGAACAAACCGCTCGCGCCGGGCATCAGGAAGCTCCGGGAGCACAATGTCCTTGAGCCATGACTGGACGCGGAGAGGGCGGAGATCCGGTTCCGGGAAGTACCGGTAATCGTTCTCCAGCTCCTTTGACCGGGCGGACTGGGTGATACCCCGGGCCTCAAGGTAGTGCCGGGTCTCGCGATCGACCGTAAGGCCGCGCCTGATCAGGTTTTTCTGCCGGGTCACTTCAAAGGTAAGCGCCTTTTCCACCCCTTTATACGAGGTGATATTTTTGATCTCCACGCGTGCGCTGCCCCGGAGCGAGATGTTTGCATCGACCCGGATTGACCCCTCTTTTTCTGAATCAAAGACGCCGAGGTATTCGAGCGTTGCCCGCAGTTTGTTTAAGAACTTCCGCGCCTCTTTTGGCGAGCGCATCTCCGGTTCAGATACGATTTCGATGAGCGGGATGCCGGAACGGTTGTAGTCCACGAGAGAGTACCGGCCGCGTTCGGCGTTCCCCATGTGCACGAGACGGCCCGGGTCCTCTTCTACGTGGATTCGGGTGAGCTGGATCTTTCGTTCCTTCCCGTCGTCACCCTCGATCTCCACGTACCCGCCTTCGGCAAGCGGCTTGTCGTACTGGGTGATCTGGTAAGCCTTGTCGAGGTCGGGATAGAAGTAGTTCTTCCGCGAGAACTCGGACTCGGGGATGATCGTGCAGTTGAGGGCCTTTGCAACCCGCATCGCAAACTCGATTGCCCTCTTGTTGAGCACCGGCATCGTGCCGGGCAGGCCGAGGCAGACCGGGCAGACATGGGTGTTGGGGCCGTCGTTCCGGTAATCGGTGGAGCAGCCGCAGAAGAGCTTGCTCTTTGTATCGAGCTGGCAGTGGACTTCGAGGCCCACTACGATGTCAGCGTCAATCATGGTTTTGCCACCTGCTCGTAAGCATATGCAACGTCGATGACACGCTCGTCCTCAAACGGCCTGCCCATAATCTGGAGGCCGACCGGCATCCCCTGCACCTTCCCGCAGGGGACCGAAATTGCAGGAATGCCGGCGAGGTTGACCGGCACCGTGAGGATATCGGAGAGATACATGGAGAGGGGGTCGCTTTTCTCACCGAGTTTAAACGCAATCGTGGGCATCGTGGGGCCGCAGAGCACATCCACATCAGAGAAGAGCCGGGCAAAATCTTTCCTGATGTTCTCCCGGGCAATCTGTGCCTTTGCGTAGTACTTCCCGTAATAGCCCGAGGAGAGGGAAAATGTCCCGAGCATGATCCGGCGCCTGACCTCGGGGCCGAACCCCTGCTTTCGCATATCCTGGTATGCCGCGTGCCACGATTTTTTTGTATCCACGGCAGGGCCGTACCGCACGCCATCGAACCGGGCGAGGTTGGAACTAGCCTCGCTCGTGCAGATCACGTAGTAGGCGGCAAGTGCGTACTCCATCGAGGGAATGCTGCACGGGACGGTGACGGCACCAAGCTCTTCGAGCCGGCCGATTGCACGCCGTACGACGGCTGCAACCTCCGGGTCGACACCTTTCCCGAAGTATTCCCCGGGAATGCCAATCCGGAGCCCTTTGATGTCAGCGGACGGGATGTGGTTGTAGGGCTTGTCATGCGAGGTAGTATCTTTCCAGTCGTGGCCGGCAATCACCGACATGAGGAGCGAGACATCGGCAACGTTGTTTGCCATCGGCCCGATTGTTTCGAGCGAGTTCGCGTACGCGATCAGGCCGTACCGGGAAACCCGGCCATAGGTGGGTTTAAGCCCTACGATCCCACAGAACGCGGCAGGACACCGGATCGAGCCTCCCGTGTCAGTACCAAGGGCCATACGTACCATGCCAGCTGCCACCGCCGCAGCGCTGCCCCCGGACGAACCCCCGGGCACACGATTCGTGTCGCAGGGATTGAGTGTGGGGCCGAATGCCGAATTCTCGGTACTTGTCCCCATCCCGAACTCGTCCATGTTGGTTTTGCCGGCGACTGCAGCACCGGCACTCTTTATGAGACCGACCGCATGCGCATCATACGGCGGGACATACCCTTTGAGGATCTTCGAGGCGCAGGTGGTCTCGATCCCCTGTGTCGAGATATTGTCCTTGACTGCGATCGTTATCCCGGCAAGTTTTCCCTCGCCATGGGTGGGCTTTGCGCAGACTTTTAAGAACGCATTATACCGGTCGTCTGGTTCGAAGTTGATCGTGTGCACGGCCACTACATCACCCGGGGTGCCTTGACAAATCCGTCTTCCTGTGCGCCGGCATTTCGCAATGCTTCCTCCTGCGAAAGGGATGGCTCAACCACGTCTTCCCGCATCACGTTATAGAGATCCCGGGTGACGGCACCTTCTCCCTGCACCCGGTCAAGCACGTCAAAATATTCCACGATGGCATTGAACTGGCCGGTAAAAGTGGCAAGCTCCGCACCCTCGATACCAATATCGGCAAGTTCTCCGATATGCTCCACGTCTTTTTCAGTGACCATGTTCCACCCGTCCGATGTGGTCTATGTAATCTTGCACGGACGTTTTATAACCATTTTTACGGGCAAGCTTTTTCAATACTCCCCATACACCGCTCCCGTACTGCATGGCCTTTTTCCCGTATCCGGCCAGTTCCTGCGGGATGTGGCGCGCTGCGACCTCACGCAGCGGTATTTTCCGCTCCCCGTCGCGTACCTTCTCATGGGCCGGGATCGCGCGTGCAGCGCGCACAACCCGGATATCAAGATAGGGCATGGAGAGGTACGTGCCGTGGAGTGCAGCAACTGCCTGATCGCGGTCTGCCTGAGCCTCAAGCCCGAGAACATCACGGGCGAGATCCTCTTCAAGGGTGGGAGAGGACAGGTACCGTGCGTAGCCCCCGAAGAGTTCATCCGCCCCCTGCCCGGTAATGATACGCCGGTACCCGTGTGCTCCCGCCCACCGGGCGATAAAGTACTGGGTGACCGCGATGCTGGTGTTGACCGGGTCTTTTTTCGGGATCGCAGAAATTACCTCGGGGAGCGCATCCGCAATCTCCTCTGTGGTTATCTCCACTTCGGTACATGAAAGACCGAGCAGCTCTGCCGCGTGCCTGGCCTGCGCAAGGTCGTGGGATCCGGCAAGGCCGACTGCCACGCATTCCCGCTCTGCGAGCGCGGCAACGAGGCTTGAGTCCACCCCTCCTGAA
>NZ_JBAVMX010000050.1:0-5528 GCF_049690535.1 Methanoregula sp.
TGAGCAGCGATCCCACCCGGCCGGTGAGCGATCGCGAGCGGATCACCCGGGTTATCGCCTGCCGGAGCGCAATAAAAGCAGGCACCGTCTGCACGCTGGAGCAGTGCCAGCGTATCGTAAACCAGCTCCGGGCTACCGAGAGCCCGTTTACCTGCCCGCACGGACGTCCGACCATGGTCCGGTTCTCCCGGGCGAAGCTGGACGAGATGTTCAAGCGGACGTGAGAAAAAGGAGTTCATGGGATCGACAGTGTACCGGTTTTGATCGGTTCTCTCCGTTGTTTCCGGCGGATATGCCCCGCATGCCGCCTTCCTGCAGCAATCCCAATTTTTATCTCATACTCCGGACGACACCGTACGAATACATAGTTCCCCTGCACCCATGAAAACCACCACGCAGATACACCTCGATCTCCCCGGGCCGTCCCGCTCCCGCGACCCGCCGACCGATGAGGCCATTGCGGAATTCCAAACGCAGGTGCTCTCGTTCTACAAGCGCCACGGCCGGCACGACATGCTCTGGCGCCACACAGACGACCCGTACCGGATCCTCGTTTCCGAGATCATGCTCCAGCAGACGCAGGTGGAACGGGTCACGGTGAAATATCCCGCCTTCATCCAATCGTTCCCGGACGCTGTCGCGCTCGCCAGCGCTCCGCAGAGCGCCGTAATCGCGGCTTGGCAAGGCATGGGCTACAACCGCCGTGCTATCGCGCTGAAAAAATGTGCAGAAAAGATGGTAAACGAGTACGGCGGGACTCTCCCCCGCGACCCGGAGGTGCTCGCGGCATTTCCCGGCATAGGCCCGGCGACCGCATCGTCCATCTGTGCGTTCGCGTTTAACCTGCCGGTCGTCTTTATCGAGACCAATATCCGCCGGGTCTTTATCCATTTCTTTTTCCCGGGCACGGAGGCAGTGACCGATAAGGAGATCCTGCCCCTTGTCGAACGGGCGCTCGACCGGGAAAATCCCCATGTCTGGTACTGGGCGTTAATGGACCTTGGGACAGATCTCAAGAAGCGCGTGCCAAACCCGAACCGGAAGAGCACAGGTTACACGAAGCAGGCCCCATTTGAGGGATCGGACCGGAGGATCCGGGGGATGATCCTGAAATTTTTGATCGGGAAATCTCCTGTAAGAGAAAATGCAATTCTCGATCATGTGCGTGAGGAGCCGGCTCGGGTGAACCGGCTCCTTCTGGCTCTTGAGAAAGAGGGTTTTATCCGGAAAAGCCGGGCCGGATACCGGCTGGCGGATTAGGGAATGGTTCCCCGCTCCTAGATACCCGGGAGGAAATGGCAGTCCGAATTCCCGGGTCCCCGTAAATCTCGAAGCCGTGTGCCATGCAGGCCCTGCCCTCATCATCACATTGATATTATCCTTTTTCCCAATCATCCTGCAAGGAAGATTATGCCGGATTTAAAGGATATCCCGGATGCCGTGCGGTGGCGGTATGCTGCAGAGTGCGCCGCGACGCTTCCCACGCTCTATGATATCGCGTTCAGGGAGACGCTTGGGAAAAAGTATGATGCACTCGAACAGGAGATATGGATGGAACTTGCACGCCAGGTTCAGACCATCGTCAATGACTGCTCCCTTCCGGTTCGGGATGCACCTGAGATCGCGCGGAGTGTGCAGATCGCAACCATTATCCTCTTCGGGCCTGAGTATGGCGGAGAAACCATCGGATTGTCTGAGGATGGGGCGGTCGTCATTGTCAAACGCTGTCCTTTCCTGAGCCATGGCCACACGCTTGCAACTGATTATGAGCATGTATTTTCACGGTGCATGGCGCTCGTGCTCAGTGCAGTCCCGCTTCTCAACAAAAACTACACAGCCCGGTTCGTGCGTACCATGTGCACTGGTGACCGGCAGTGCGAGATCAAAATTGAGAAAAAGCCGGAACCAGAGAAGAAAACAGGGCAGGCTGACGAGAAGAAGTAACGCTGATGGAAATTTGGTTTCGGCTGCAATACACACTGTCCTGCCGGCCTGGAAGTATTATCCATGGGCCTGCCCGGTTAATCCTGGTTTTTAGACCTGCTGCCCTGCAAAAAATGTCCTGCAAATCACGGGAACCGGAATTTTCCGGGAGGAATGCGGATCTCGAACCTTGCTCCCTGCTGCCAGGTCCCGGTTTCCCGGATGGTAATCCCCGTAATCGACAGGATCTCCTTAATTAAGAACATTCCAAGACCGGTATGTTTCCCAAACCCCTTCTGGAATATCTTCTCCTTCTCTTCCGGTAAGACACCGGCACCGTTGTCTTCGTACATCAGGAACAGTACCGGATCATCCTTTTTTACCGATAACCGGATCTCTGATACACGCTCCCCGTGCCTGAGGGAATTGTCAATAAGGTTGTAGAAAACCTGCCCGAGCATGGAATCCGCAAGGATCTCGACATGGTTCGTCTCACAGGAAAAAACAATATTTTTCCCGGAAAATGATTCCACAGCCCGGGTAAATACCATACCAATATCCTGCCATTCGGGTTTTTTAAGGCCGAGATCCTGGTAATCCCGGGTAAATTCCAGCTGTTCCCGGATCACATCAAGGCTCTTTTTCATGGTACTTATATGGGTGGAAGCCACATGGTCGCGATTTTCATGGTCAAGCAATTCGAGGTGGAGATGGAGACCGGTTATCTGGTTGAGGATATCGTGGCGGGTGATATTTGAAAGCAGGACTAACTTATTGTTTGCCGCTGCGACGGCCTCCTCCGCATGCCTCTGCTCCGTGATATCATGGAAACTCCATACTCTCCCGATAATACGGTCACCGAGCCGCTGCGGGTGGACATAAAGTTCATAGATCCTGCCGTTCGTAAATGTCAGATTTGTCGTGACGACCTTCTCGGCAGACTCGGATAATGGTGTTATGAGCCGGAGAAACTCTTCAGGATCCGAGAGGAATGCAACAAGATGATCAGTACATGCTCCGTAATCCTCTGTATCACGGGAAGAATGCGCAGGAATGTTCAGAATCTGGGCTGCCCGTTGGTTATATTCTTGGATTATGCCGTCCTTATCCATGACAACGATACCATCCGCCGTTGCCTCGATCGTGGCCTTCTGGAGAGAGTTTGCCTGCCGGAGTTCGGCAGTCCGTTCCTGTACCAGCAGTTCGAGATGATCCTTGTGATCGTGGAGTTCCCGTTCAGCCTGCTTTTTACTGTCGATAAAACCGACGATGGAACCAAGAAGGATAGTACCTCCGATACTAAAGACGACAAAAGGTATTATAGAGAGGATTGAGGAAAAATAGGAGAGCGGGACGAGAGCAGGCTGGAGAGCGACGGACAGGACAAATGAATAACACTCGATAAGTGCGACACCCATGCCAAGAATGAAAAGCTGGACAAGAAATGACGCAGGGAAGTGTTTCCATGATCGACCAGCGTGAATGAGTGAGCCCAGCAGGATCCCACTCACGACAACGATCAGGAGATCCGTTGCTGCCAATGATCCGCTCGATGCAGCTGCACTACCCAAAAGAAAGATAATGGCAGCAACAGCAGCGGACACGGGGCCCCCGATAAACCCTGCAAGCGGGACAAGTATGATGTTAAACCCAAGGACTGGATTACCTGTTGCCTGCCAGAGTGCGGGAATGCTGATTGCAGCGGCGAGGCCAAAGATGCCGCCAACGCAGAGCGAAAAGGTAAGTTTCGATCGTGAAATAATGGAATCCGGGATGAAATTATAGAGCAGGACCAGTGTCGCGATGATCGCAAAATTTTGTATGGCTTCCCGCACGATATCCAGGGATATAACCGGCAGTTCGATCACTGGTGATCACCAGTTCTTTTTGCCGGGTACAAGCCAGCTCCGTCGCTTCCGTAGATCTCAAGGTGTTGCGGAAGAATCACGATTACCATTCAATACACATCCACTCATAATAAACTGGCGTCCCAAACACGGTAGTGTCTCCAGTTTTACGCGGGCAATTCCAGCTGTACAATGAAGTGCTCCTGAAAATCTTGAATTATTAAACCGCGTGTTAAAATCGATAAAAGTGTATGCGGAGAACCCATCCATCAGAGTGTTAAAAATATTGCCTGAAAAAAATCTGATCCGTTCCGGTTATCTCAGCAAGTACCCGATAACCATGCATACAATTCCCGGGTAAAAGATCACAGGGAAGTATTGCCGGATCTCATAGGGCACGAATTCCAGACCATTAAGCTCCGGTATGATCAGCATAATCAGGCCTGCAATAAAGAACAGGTAACTGAACTGGGTTTTTGTTGCCTTATCCATACAATTCCTCTCCTTTAAGGTACCCGGTCATAAAAGAAAAAACTTTGGCGCATCATCGCTTGATCGGTTCCCCGAAATGCCCGATCATGAGCGAATAGAGCTCTGCATCCGGCAGGGGCGGGGCGAGCAGGTCGTCAACGACAATTTTCTCGTCCGGGTAGCCAAGGTTTTCGCAGACCGCGATCTTTACCGGGACAGAAAGCCCCATCGCGGAGAGGCGGCGGTACAGTTCCGTCACATCGAATTTCGGATCGGCGATGAGAAAAACAATTTTTTCGTGCCTGAGTTCTTCAACCGTCTCCTGCATCGCTTTTTCGTGGCCCCTCCCGTGGGCGACGATAACGGCAATCTTTGAGAGCGGGATGTGCAGCCGGGCGGCGGCGACCTGGAGGGATGAGATGCCCGGCACTACTTCGCCGGACAGGTACCCGAGGCCGGCGAGCATCGGGTCCCCGGTCGAGAGGATAACAGCGGTCTCTGGCAGCTGCGAGAGGTTCCGGTAATCGCTGATGGAGCGTACAGTGCAGTTCTTCGGGATGATTTTTTGTACCATCTCGATCGCCCTGCTGGACCCGTAGATAAACCGTGCCGACCGGATCACCTGCGCTGCCTGTTCCGTGAGCATGCCCGGCCCGCACCCGACACCGACGATCTTCATGGACTCTCCCCGATTATTGTACCTTCCCGGTTCACAAGGACCACCCGTACTTTGGGATGTTCTTTTTTATACCCTGCAAGCACCGGTGCCGCAACCGGTAAAAATGCCGGCGATGCAGACAGTTCTTCCACGGTCGCGTACCCGGTACCATCAAGGATATGCGGATCGATATATTTTAGGATCAGTGCCGGGAGACCGCAGAGGATCACATCGCTCTTCGTGGCTGACAGGGCCTCCTTAATCCGGCCCCCGACAAGCACAATCTCGTGATCGGGAAAGAGCAGGCGAGAGTACCGGAGCCCGATACGGCCGGTCGTGAGGACGACCTTTTTTGCACCGGCGACCCGTACCTGCACCGATTCTTCCAGGTGATCGTCCCATGGTTCGACAAGCCCGGTCGACCCGAGCACCGAGATCCCGCCCTCAATCCCGACCCGGGGGTTGAGGGTCTTTTGTGCGACACCTGCCCCAAGAGGGATCGAGAGCGTGACGGTGGCCCCGGAAAGACCGGTATCATCGAGGGCTTCCTGCATGGATGCAAGGATACAGGAAAGCGGGGCATCGCTGATCGCGGGAGCACCTTTTTTATACCGTGGCGTGTCCCTAGC
>NZ_JBAVMX010000051.1:0-8047 GCF_049690535.1 Methanoregula sp.
CTTATCGCCCGGGGCTATGGCACAAGCGGCCTCCTGCTCCCGCAGGTTGCGACCGAATACCACTGGGATGCAAAAACATTCCTTGACCAGACCTGCCAGAAGGCGGGACTCCCCACACACTGCTGGCAGCAGCCCAACATCGAAATCCTTACCTTTGAAGGCCAGATCTTTACCGGCTCTTTTAAGGGATCGGTTTAACAAAAAGCGGAGCATATCATAAGGCTACAAGGAGTACCCCCGCGGCATGGCGATTTCATTCGAGAGCCTGGACAGTGACATAGCAGGACGGACCGGTAAACTAGTTGCCGGGAAAAAAATGATCCGGACACCGGCACTGCTCCCGGTTATCAATCCCCACTTGATGCTCGTCACCCCAAAGGAACTAAAGGGCATGGGTGTCGAGGCGCTTATAACAAACGCCTACATTTTTTCGCAGAGCAAACAGTACAGCGAGAGGGTCAAAGAGGAAGGGCTCCACAAGCTGCTCGATTTTGACGGCGTTATCATGACCGATTCAGGATCGTTCCAGCTCTCGGTCTACGGGCAGGTTTCGATCACAAACCAAGAGACCCTCACCTACCAGCGTGACATCGAAAGCGACATCTGGGTACCGCTCGATATCCCCACCTCCCCGGACGCTGACCGCGAAACCGCGGAGCGGGAACTTGCGATAACGATGGAACGGCTCCGCGAGGCAAAAGAACTCTTCGGGAACGATGCACCCTTGGCCGGGCCGGTACAGGGAAGTCTCTACCCTGACCTCCGTGAGCGGGCGGGTAAAGAAGTCGGGGATCTCGGTTTCTCGTTCTGCCCGATCGGTGCGGTCGTGCCCCTTATGGAGTCTTACCGGTACCGGGATCTTGTGGATGTCGTCCTTGCGGCAAAACGCACGCTCCCCCGGTCTTCATGCATCCACCTCTTTGGCGCCGGCCATCCTGTGATGTTTGCCCTTGCCGCCGCGATGGGCTGTGACCTTTTTGATTCTGCCGCTTACGCGCTCTATGCAAAAGAGGGGAGGTACCTCACCACGCACGGGAGTTTTAAGATTGACGAACTTGCTGATCTTCCCTGCTCCTGTGCAGTCTGCCGGAGCCACACGGCAGAACAGCTCCGAACCGCTAAAGATCGGACCCGGCTCCTCGCGCTCCACAACCTCGCCGTCACCCTTGCCGAGATTGCACGGATCCGGCAGGCGATCACGGACGGCACGCTCTGGGAACTCGTGGACGAGCGGTGCCGGAACCACCCGCAGCTCCTGTCAGGGTACCGGCGACTCCTCCAGCACAACGCGGAACTCGAACAGTTTGACCGGGCCCACAAACGCCGGTTCTTCTACCGGGGCGACGAGAGCTGCGCCCGGACCGAAGTCCTGCGGTACCAGCGGCAGCTCTCCCGGCTGCGCATCGGGGCAAACGTCCTTGTCGCGTGCGACAACGGTATCCGCGAGGGATATGACGATGTGCTTTACTTCAAGCCGCCGTTCGGACCATATCCCCCGGAATTAAAGGAGACTTTCCCCATCGGCCAGAGCGAGATCCCCGAGTGGGATGCAGCGATGGTCAGGCAGGGGTGCCGGGGCATCCGGCAGCTTGCAGAGAGCCATAAGGGGGCCAGGATCCAGGTTACCGGCCTTCATGCAGAGTGGAAAAACATATTTGCCGAAGAACTCGGTGACGTGGCGGAGCTGATCGAATGATCCGGATCGATATCAGGAAACGCGACGGCCTTGCCCGGGCCGGCATCCTTACCTGCGAAGGCGGCCCGGTTCCGCAGGTGCCGTTTCCCGCGGTGCTTGATGTGGAAACGGTCTTTCCCTCGCTTACGGCGCGGGGCGGCACCAATGTCCCGCTTTCTGCACCCGTGGAATTTGTAAAAACCTATATTACCCGTGGCCCGGACCAGCCGGTCGCCATCCACCCGGCACTTGAAAACCCGGCACAGAGCGGGGATGTCGTGATGGTGGCCAACTTGCACACTGCCGTGTCAAATCCCCGGCGGTATGCAGAGTGGCTCAAAAATATCCGGGAAAAGACGCCGGCCGATACGCTCTGGTATGCCCCGGGCACTGCGCTTCCGTCAAACGTCCACATTCTCTGTTACTCGGGGTTTGGCCTTTTTGATTATATTGCCGTAGATCTCAAATCTGCACAGGGATTGTTCTGCACGCCCGAAGGCGAATTCCCGGCCGATGCACAGAAAGCCGGCATATGCAGTTGCGAAGGCTGCCGGGCCGGCGACCTGAAACTGCATAACCGGCTCGCTCTCGAAGGAGAGGTCGCACTTGTCCGGTATTTCATCGGGCAGTCAAAACTTCGGGAGCTCGTCGAATCCCGGTGCCGGATGAACGCAAACCATGTCGCCATCATGCGCCACCTTGACGTGGATTATACCGGGACGGAACAATATGCCCCGGTCGCACGAAGCGGCGTGATGCGAGCAAATTCCGGCGAATCGATGCAGCGGGTCGAGGTGCGAAGGTTTGCCGAACGGCTCCTCTGCCGCTACAAGCCGCCCAAGGCCACGGTTGCTGTCCTCCTGCCCTGCTCGGCAAAAAAACCATACTCGCTCTCGCAGAGCCACAAGAGGTTCCAGATGGCAGTTGCCGGCCGGGCCCACGAGCTCATCATCACCTCGCCACTGGGCCTCGTCCCCCGGGAACTTGAATGCGTGTATCCCGCGATGCACTACGATGTCCCGGTCACCGGTTACTGGGATGCGGAAGAATGTGCGTACATCTCGGATATCGTCGCCCGGTACCTCGCCCTTCACAAGTACGACCGGGTGATCGCCCATCTCGAAGGAGGAGCGCTCAAAGTCGCCGAGATGGCAGCTGAAACCTGCGGGATCACGCTTGAATATTCCTGCCGTGAGCACCCGACCGGCGATGAAGCCCTTTTGCAACTCAGCCGGGCGCTTGACAGCGAACGCCGGGTAAAGGATGACCGGCTCCACGGGATGCTCTCATACCAGTTCGGCTGCGATATCGACACGAAAAGCATGCTCTCCCGGGGCCATTTCCCGGAGCTGTTCTATTCCAAAGGCAACATACAGCGCTTTTCTATCGATACCGGGAACGGACTGCTGCGGCCGACCTTTGAGGGCTGGGAACTTATCCCGCTGGGGTACCGCGTGACAATCAGTGACTTTTTGCCTGAGGGCGATGTACTCGTGCCGGGCGTGGTCGATGCCGATCCCGCGATCCGCGACGGTGACGAAGTCCTTGTCGTCGGGCCAAAAGCGATGGCGACCGGCAGGGCCGCGATGTCAGCTGCGGAGATGAAAAATTCCAAGCGCGGCGTTGCCGTCCGGGTGCGTAAAATAAAGAAGTTGTAGATTCAATTTTTGGGATACAATTGCAAATCATCCATGGAGTGAAGTACTTGTTTTCTTGTGATATGACTGGACGGACCCGGTGGGAGATATGACCTCCCCTATCGTAATCGCCGTCCCAAAGGAGCTCGCACCCGGGGAACAGCGGGTGGCGACCGTGCCGGACGTAGTCCGGAACCTGAAGAAATCGGGCTGCGAGGTCCGGGTTGAACGCGATGCAGGGGCAATGGCCTATTATCCCGATGCAGCGTTTGCTGCCGCGGGGGCAACAATCGTCCCCGACCGTGATGCACTGCTGGCCGGTGCCCGGATCGTTCTTGCGGTCCAGCCTCCGACTCTTGCCGAGGTGGAGCAGCTGGCCGAAGGCACGATTGTTATCGGGTTCATGAACCCGGCGGGCAACCTCGATGCCATCAAAAAGATGCGCGACCGGAAGATCACCGCGTTTGCCCTCGAATTTGTCCCGCGGATCTCCCGCGCCCAGAGCATGGACGCGCTTAGCTCGCAGGCAACTGCCGGCGGGTATGTCGCAGTCATCATGGGCGCGGAACACTGCCCGAAGTTCCTCCCGATGCTCACCACGGCGGCCGGTACCATCCGCCCCTCCACGGTTCTCGTCCTTGGGGCCGGTATCGCCGGCCTCATGGCGATCGCCACCGCAAAACGGCTGGGGGCACTTGTCGAGGCCTACGATGTGAGGCGAGCCGCAGGCGAACAGGTAAGAAGCCTTGGAGCCAAGTTCCTCGAACTTGAGATCAATGCCGAGGGCCAGGGCGGGTATGCCCGCGAGCTCACCGCTGAAGAGAAAGTAAAAGAGCAGGAGATGGTCTCTGCCGCGGTCGCCCGGGCTGACATCGTTATCACGACTGCTGCCATCCCCGGCCGGAAGGCGCCGGTCCTTGTCGCGAAAGCGACGGTCGCCACCATGAAGCCGGGCGCGGTCATCATCGATATGGCCGCAGAGACCGGCGGTAACTGCGAGCTCACGCAGGCCGGAAGAACCATCCAGGCAGACGGTGTTACCATTATCGGGCCAAAAAACCTCCCGGCCAAGGTGCCGTTCCACTCAAGCCAGATGTACGCAAAGAACCTCCAGTCATTCCTTACTCTCCTCATCGATAAGGACGGGACGCTTGTTACCGAGTTTGCCGATGAGATCCTGACCGCGAGCCTCCTTGTCCACGCGGGTTCAGTGATCCATAAGCCAACTAGTGAACTCATAAACGGAGGAAAACCATGATCGATACCATTACCCTCTGGACTGCGGTCTACATCGTGATGCTCGCCGCTTTTACCGGCTATGTCGTCATCAGCCGGGTCCCTGTCATCCTTCACACGCCGCTGATGAGCGGTTCGAACTTCATCCACGGGATCGTTCTTGTCGGTGCGATGGTCGCACTCGGCCTCGCGACAACGCCCCTTGAACAGATCATCGGGTTTATCGCAGTCGTCCTCGGCGCGGCAAATGTCACCGGTGGCTACGTGGTCACAGAACGGATCCTCCAGATGTTCGACCGCAGCGGCAAGAAACCCAAAAAGGAGGCCTAAGGATGATCGACCTCTCATGGGTGATCGATCCGATCTACATTGCGACAATTTTCTTCTTTATTGTCGGCCTGCAGCGGATGAGCCACCCGCTCACGGCACGGAGCGGCATTGTCTGGGCCGGCGCCGCGATGGTTATCGCGACGCTTGTCACCTTCCTTACGCCGAACCTCACCAATTTTGCCCTGATGGCAATCGGGATCGTTATTGGCGGGGGATTTGGCTACATAGCGGCAAAGCGCGTCGCGATGACCGGCATGCCCCAAATGGTTGCACTCTTCAACGGTATGGGCGGCGGTGCGGCGGCCGGGATCTCGGCAGTCGAGCTCCTCGGCATTACTACCTCTGCCACCACCAGTTCCCTTGCGGTGATCGGCGGTCTTATCGGGGCAGTATCGTTTGCCGGGAGTATCATCGCGTTTATGAAACTCCAGGGCTGGATGCGGCCCCGGCCGATCACCTTCCCGGGCCAGAAGATTCTCAACATGGCGGTCTTCGCCCTCGCTGTCGTGTCGGGTATTCTTGTCGTCATGCAACCCTCGTGGGTTCCGCTCGCTGTCACACTGTATCTCCCGCTGTTCTTTGTCCTCTCGCTTGGCTTCGGGCTCCTCATGACGCTCCCGATCGGCGGGGCCGACATGCCGGTCGTCATCTCTATGTATAACGCGTTCACCGGCCTTGCCGTTGCACTCGACGGTTTCTCGTTTGCGACCCCCAACTATGCCATGGTCGTTGCGGGTATCATTGTCGGCGCCGCGGGTTCGCTCCTGACGCTCAACATGGCCCGGGCAATGAACCGGTCGATCACGAACGTCTTTTTCGGTGCGTTCGGCGCGACCGAGGAAACAGGTGTCGAGATCAAAGGCAGCATGAAGGCGATTGAGGCAGACGATGTCGCGGTCATGCTTGCCTACGCAGACAAAGTGATCATTGCGCCCGGCTACGGTATGGCGGTTGCCCAGGCCCAGCAGAAGGTCAAGGAACTGACCGACCTGCTCGAAAGCAAGAACATACCGGTGAAATTCGCGATCCACCCGGTTGCCGGGCGGATGCCCGGGCACATGAACGTCCTCCTTGCCGAGGCCGGGGTCGGCTACGACCACCTCTTCGACCGTGACGAAATCAACCCGGAGTTCCCGGCTACGGACGTTGTCCTTGTCATCGGGGCAAACGACACTGTCAACCCGGCATCACACCGGCAGGGCAGCCCACTCTTTGGCATGCCTATCCTCGATGTCGAACAGGCGAAGAATGTGATTGTCCTCAAACGCGGGCAGGGAAAGGGCTTTGCCGGAATTGAAAACGATCTGTTCTACCGGGACAACACTCGGATGCTCTACGGCGATGCGCAGGAAACCGTCGGGAAACTTGTGCAGGCACTCAAGAAGCTATAATGTACGGGATATTTCCCTGACATACTTTTTTTAGTAATCCCGGTCTTAATGAAGAGGACCCCCTTGTGCAGGGACAATCTGGCGGGGATATGCATGGCAGGTACCTGCTTCTCTGTCCGGACTCATGCATAGAATATTTCCGGTCCCGGCCGGTTATTCTTCCATCGCTTTTACGCGAGGGGTCGTTCCCGGAGTTCGTCCGTGCAGTGGAATGGCGCCTGGACCTGCACAAAATCCGGTCCGATCATCAATTTCTGTATGCACCGGAAAACCTCCTCCCACATGTTTAAGAACAAATATCACGCATCTGTATAGAAAACATTACACGGAGTGAAATAATATGGACTTTGGAAATCTGGGAGGAATCGGCGCCTCGGCTGCCGGTTTCATTGCAACACCTGAAGGACAGACCGCAATAAAGAATTTCCTGGCAACACCTGACGGGATGTCATTACTCAAGAATTTCGCTGCAACCTCGCAGGGCCAGCAGGTTATCATGAGCATTCTCCCATCAGTTCTTGACGGGATGAACCTGCCGGAACCGGTCAAGACAATGATCAAGAGCGCTATCCCGGCCGGCAGCAGCACCACTACACCGACCTCGTAAGAGGAATTCATTTTTTTTTATTTTCGCACACACAATGTGCGGATTTTCATTGTCTGGTTCCCTGGAACGCCGGGTGACCGGTGGTCTTATATTGTTACCGGTCAGATTGTGTAATTAGTGCGAAAGGGGGCATTTTTATCGCAGATACTATACCGATCCCTGACGGTCAGGTGACGCGCAAACAACTGCACTTCTTCTGGCTTGCCGACTGTTCCGACTCAATGCGGGGAAAGAAGATCGCCACGCTCAACCAGGCCATCCGCGAGGCACTTCCCGAGATCCAGAAAGCGGTCGCCGCATACCCGCAGGTTGATATCCGGATGCGGGCCATAAAATTTTCTGATGATGCGTCCTGGCATGTCGGTCCCGATCCGGTACCCCTTGACGGATTTGTCTGGCCTGAACTGGAGACAAGCGGCCTTACCGCAACGGCAAAAGCGCTCCGTCTCCTTGCCAGGGAACTTTCCATAGAACGCATGCCCCGCCGGGGACTCCCACCGGTCTGTATCCTTATTTCAGATGGGTTCTGCACCGATCCCCGCGAGGAATATGACGCGGCTATCGCCGAGCTCGGGAAGATCCCCTGGGGTATCAAGGCAGTCCGGCTGGCCATTGCTATCGGTGATGAATTGGATTACAATGCCCCTGAACTGCTCAAATTCGTAAACCAGGAATCTGTCGGCCTCCTTAAGGCACATTCCCCCGAGGAACTGGTTGCGTACATCAAATGGGCCTCCATTAGTGCATCTGTTGCGTCATCCCGTGGCCGGAGCAGGGGGACGCCGACCGTGGACGAGACATCGAATGTTTCCCTTGAATCCCCACCGCAAATGATCACGTCCAATACCGATCTGTTCTGAAAGGATCATGCCAACACCGAATGAGTTCTCCTGTACCTGCGACACCGGCCTTGGCTGGGCATTCGGGTGCAGCAGGACCGGGGCTGCGCATCTACGGGCAGGCAGGCCCTGTGAGGATTCCTATGCGCTCTGGAGCGGTTCGGCCGGGGCACAACCCTGCATTGCGTTTGCCGTCGCTGACGGCCATGGCGATCCCCGTCACGACCAGAGCCGGGCCGGTTCTGCCCTCGCTGTTGACGCCGCCATCAGCGAACTGGTCTCGTTTTTCCGTTCGTATACGGAGGGGGACATTCCCCCCCAGCAGTTACGGG
>NZ_JBAVMX010000052.1:0-9266 GCF_049690535.1 Methanoregula sp.
CATCGAGCGTGGGGAACGCCCGACCGGGCTTCGAGCGAATCATCCAAGAGAACAAGGATTGAAACACCGTGCTCCTGCCGTAATATATGCAGCATAAAGAGCTTCGAGCGAATCATCCAAGAGAACAAGGATTGAAACCAATATGTACTATATACACCCCCCTCACGGCCACGCACTTCGAGCGAATCATCCAAGAGAACAAGGATTGAAACCTCCTCCAGGAGGGTGACGAGTAGACCCGCGAGGTCTTCGAGCGAATCATCCAAGAGAACAAGGATTGAAACCTATGAAAATCTACGCCTATCGTGACCTGCTGGAACTTCGAGCGAATCATCCAAGAGAACAAGGATTGAAACCGAAGGTTCTCTATTTTGTAGGGCTACCCAAATTCTTCGAGCGAATCATCCAAGAGAACAAGGATTGAAACGCGTAGAGCGTGGATGTGATAGTCGATCCGACACCCTTCGAGCGAATCATCCAAGAGAACAAGGATTGAAACCCCGTTCGGCGCGGTGCAGGGAAATTCTCTTGTAGGCTTCGAGCGAATCATCCAAGAGAACAAGGATTGAAACTGTGCATTGTGGGCGGTTGTTGGAGTGCGGTGGATCTTCGAGCGAATCATCCAAGAGAACAAGGATTGAAACATGCACGAGTTGATTCAGCAATGCAGCAGCAACTCTTCGAGCGAATCATCCAAGAGAACAAGGATTGAAACTTGATTTGGATGGGCGTCTCTTCCGGCCAGTACCCTTCGAGCGAATCATCCAAGAGAACAAGGATTGAAACCCAGTTGCTTGCCGAGATGTGTACTGAGGCACCATGCTTCGAGCGAATCATCCAAGAGAACAAGGATTGAAACTCCGGGTGATCGGGATGCTGGCAATGATCGCAGATCTTCGAGCGAATCATCCAAGAGAACAAGGATAGAACTTTTTTTAATTTCCGCCAGAATCCCAATCCTGATATACCCCAAAAAGAGAAAATCACGATCATGATGGATAAACTGCCCTTATCCCGGGTATACCGTTTCATCGAACCGGGCCCGGTCGTCCTCGTGACAACGGTGCAGAAGAAAGAACGTCCCAATCTCATGACGATGAGTTATCACATGGTGATGCAGGATGGCGTCCCTCCGCTGATCGGCTGCATGATCGGGCCCTGGGATTACAGTTTCCGTGCACTCAGCGAGACAGGGGAATGCGTGATCGCTGTCCCTACGGTCGATCTCGCTACGAAGGTGGTTGAAATCGGCAACTGCTCGGGTGCGGACACCGACAAGTTCGACGCGTTCGGCCTGACACCGGTCCCCGCAAAAAAAGTGAAGCCCCCGCTTGTTGCCGAATGCCTCGCCAATTTCGAATGCCGGGTAAAAGATGACAGCCTTGTCGACAAATACAACATGTTTGTTATGGAAGTGGTCCAGGCATGGGTCGATCCGGATCGCAGGGAACGGCGGGTCATCCATCACCGGGGTGACGGTACTTTTGTCGTTGACGGCCGGATCCTCGACCTCAAGAAAAAAATGGTGAAATGGCCCTCATATATCCAATAAGTGATCGCATCGATCGGTGTACTATTGGTGAAAAACCTGATCACAACCGCATACAACAGGAGGGGTGTCACACGCTGGGATTCGGATTGAAAATCCCTGCATGTTTTTCCTCACATCACTAAAAAAACAGAATGTATAAAAAAATCAGCCTGTTTACACAGATTTCGAGATCCCGATCGTCATCGCGACACCTTCGACATCCCAGTCCTTTACTAACTGGTGCGATGATCCTGACGGTTCCCCGGCAAGATGGAGCGAAAGTGCCTTTGCCCGGACCTCTTCGGCAATCCCGGCCTTCCAGCTCCCTCCGACAAGGTCGCAGATACGTTTGTCCGCAACTGCCACATCGACCGTGATGAAATCCTCTACCGCAAGATCGAGCTGCCGGCGCATCTCCTGGATCCGGCGGATCACTTCCCGGGCATAGCCTTCCGCTTCGAGATCTGGGGTGAGGGCTACGTCCACATATACGGTTGCATCCTCCATCGGGGCGGAGAAGATATCGGCCGGAAGTTTTTCCGTGAAGGTGACATGTTCCGCACCGATCTCGTACTTTGCGTCGCCGCTCGCGAGCGTATAGGTCTGTCCGGCACCGGTTGCGGCCCTGATCGCATTGCCGTCAGCGGCTTCGATGAGTCCCTTGACCGTAAACGAGTTCTTGCCAAACCCTTTCCCGAGCGCCTTCATGACCGGCTCCGCATGCCAGCCGATCCGGTCCCACCGGCCCATCACGACGGTCACCTTGCGGGCGTTGGCCCGGTCCATGCAGATCGCGTTAAGGCGGGCGACCGCGTCCTTGACCTCTTCTTTTGCGGTCACGATGACGACTTCCTCCACCGGCCAGCGGAGTTTCCGTTTCCCGGCCTGGCGGGCGTTCTGCACCGCGTCGTCAAACGAGCGGGCGAGTTCCATCGCGTGTTCCAGTTCCGCGTTTGTGAGCGCCTCGTCGCAGGTCTCCCAGTCAAGCATGTGCACGCTTTCGGGATCGTTCCTGCACCGGAGGTTACCGTAGATCTCTTCGGTGATATGCGGGCAGAAGGGGGCCATCAGGCCGATGAGCCGGCGCATCACGTAGTAGATCGTCTCGTAGGCAAACACCTTCTGTTCGGACTCGCCTTCCAGCCACATCCGGGGCCGGACGAGCTGGACATACCAGCGCGAGAGGTCTTCGAGGATGAAGGTGATCAGTTCCCGGGTCGCCCGGTGGAGCTGGCATTCCTTTGTTGCCGCGTCCACAATGCCGGCGACCGTATTTACCCGGGAGACGATCCAGCGGTCCTCGTCCGGGAGCTGCCGGAGGTGTGCCGTGATATATGCCGAATCCCAGCGCCCGTCTTTTGTCTGCGGCTCAAATGTGTCGAGGATCATGTACGGCATAGGGAACCGGTACACGTTCCAGAGGATATTTACCGCACGGTTCACGGTCGCAACCCCGTCCCAGTTGAACTTCAGATCGTCCCAGGGGGCCGATGAGGAGAGCACATAGAACCGGAGCACATCGACGCCGACTTTTGCCACCACTTCATCGGGAGACACCACGTTCCCGAGGCTCTTTGACATCTTCTTTCCCTCGGCATCGAGTGCAAACCCGTGCATGCAGACGCTCTTATATGGCGCTTTCCCGAATGCAATCGTGCTTGCGCCGAGCTGCGAGTAGAACCAGCCCCGGGTCTGGTCCTGACCTTCGGTGATGAAATCCGCGGGCCAGAGTTTCTCGAATTCTTCCGTCTTTGCCGGGAAGCCGATCGTCGCCCACGATGCGACCGCAGAATCGAACCAGACATCGAAGATGTCCCCGACCCGGTGCATCGTGCCGCCGCATGCGCAGGGAATCGTCAGCGAGTCCACGAACGGGCGGTGCGGATCGGGCACGGCTTTTCCGCTCGCCTTTTCCAGTTCCGCGATAGTACCGATGACCCGGTACTTATCGCATTTGTCGCAGACCCAGACCGGGATCGGGATACCCCAGTACCGCTGCCGCGAGACGCACCAGTCCCGGGCCTCCTTGATCCAGTCGTAGAACCGGGCACTGCCCGCCCACTCAGGGTACCACGTGACCTTCTCGACTTCGGCAAGCATGAGGTCCCGGATCTCTGAAGCTTTGAGGAACCACTGAGAGGTTGCCCTGAAGATGATCGGCGTCTTGCAGCGCCAGCAGTGGCCGTACCGGTGAGTGATCTTTTCCGTTGCCAGCAGGTGGTCGCCGAGCGCTTCGAGCACGTCCTGGTTTGCGTCCCGTACAAATTTCCCGGCAAAGATTCCTGCTGCGGGCAAAAACTTCCCGGCGCCGTCGACCGGGCAGACAATGACCAGGTTCTCCTTTGTCCCGAGCACGTAGTCGTCCCAGCCGTGGCCTGGTGCGATATGCACCATGCCGGTGTTCTCCATCGCGACAAACTCGGCGGCAACGACCCGGTGAGCGATCTCGCGCTGGAGCGGCACCTGTTCCGCGAGCGGGGAGTCATACTCCCAGCCGACCAGCTCCCCTCCCTTCTTTGTCTCCAGCGCCTCAAACTTCTGGTACCGCCCTTTCTTGAGCACCGATTTTATGAGCGGCTCTGCCATCCAGAGGTATTCCTCGTGGCCGTTTTTCTCTGCATGGACTCTTGCATAGATAAACTCCTTTGACACCGCGACCGCGACGTTTGCCGGCAGCGTCCAAGGGGTCGTCGTCCAGATGACAAGGTACTCCTGATCCATTCCCTTGATCGGGAACTTCACAAAGACCGAAGGGTCGGTCTCGTCCCAGTATTCAACCTCGGCGTCCGCGATCGCCGTTTCGCACCGGGGGCACCAGTTAACGACCCGGAACCCCCGTTCCAGCATCCCCTTCTCTTCTGCCCGGGCAAGAGTCCACCATGCTGCTTCCACGTATTCAGGTTTGATCGTCTGGTACGCGTTTTTAAAATCCATCCAGATCCCGAGGCTTTCAAACTGGGTGTCCATCAGCTTCTTGTTCTGTATGGCAAATTCCCGGCACTTTTCGATGAAGTGCTCTATCCCGAACTTCTCGATATCTTTTTTTGAGGAAAACCCAAGCGATTGTTCGACCTTGACTTCAATCGGAAGGCCGTGCATATCGTAGCCCGCACGGTCGATCACGTTCCTCCCGTTCATCCGCTGGTACCGGAGGAGCGAGTCCTTGATAATTTTGTTCCATGCGGTGCCCAGGTGGATCTGTCCCGTGGTGTACGGCGGTCCATCGACAAAAAAGAACGCCTTGCCGGCGCTCCGGTGCTGCTTTACTGCCTTGTAGGTCTCGTGGGTGCGCCAATATTCCTGCACCTCGCGCTCGATATCCTTTGCATTGAAGTTCGCGGTGACTTCCTTCACAAAATCCCTCTGTTACGATGGCGGGATGCCCAAACGTATCGATAAATGTTGTCTCTTTATGACAAAGTAGTTTCCTTGTATAACCGGTTTTTCCCCGGGAGTAGCGTTCACTGTTTGTCCCGGCCGCTGCGCAAAACCCTGGTGCCCCCATGGTGGCAGCCGTTTAAAACCGTAACACATCTATATCATCTTTTATATACTGATTTTTATGAAGTCTCCCGTTGCTCTCATAAGTATTGCAGTGCTGGTCGTTCTGCTTACCTGCATTGCCGGATGCACCACGACATCTTCCACGCCGGCGGCCACAGCACCGGTCGCGACCACATCCGCATCCGGATCTTCAGGTGCCACCGTCACCGCCCCTGCGGTCGGGACAGCTGTCTCGGCAACTTCGTCAACCGCAACCTCCGGCATCGACTCAACCATTTCTGTCCACTTCAATGATTATGCCTGCATTAATATCCCGAAAGCGCTTGGCGTAGATTATCTGTACCCGGGTGAGAACTACTCTATCTGGGTCACTACGCCCGGGTCCGGCACGATCACCCCGAATCTCCTTGTGCTCAATGTGAATGATAATGCCAGATTCGGGACGGTCACTCCTGTCTGGGATGCAGTGCAGAAGACCTGGACCTACGAGGGCATCGTTCCCCTGGTAAAACTCATCGATATCACCACTCCCCAGAGTGAAACTCTGACGATCAAGAACCAGGGCTGGTATTTTGTCTGCATCGATGACCGCAAGGAGTCGGGAGTCAGCGATGCCGTATATAATGTTCCGGTGAAGGTGACCCGGATCTGATATCCCGGTGATCAACCGGGAGAAAAACGCAATTTTTTTTGATTTTTTCACTCAAGATGCAGAAAATCAGGGGCAAACAGTTTCATCATATTTTCAATGTAGGTGTAGGCCTTCTTGTGATCGATATACACCCTGAACGAAGAACCCCCCTTCTTTGAGATCTCAAGATACCCCGAGAGCAGCACGGGTTTTTTGAGAGTGATCTTCTCGATCTCTCCCTTTTCCACTTCGAAGATCCGGGTGTTTTCCAGTTCTCCGAGTGATTTCTGGCGTGTATCTACCACGTTGCCGAAGAGCTCGTCCATGAGGAATGTGCCGAACTGGACTCCCTGCGAGGCAGATGCGTCCAGTTCCGGGTTGCGGATGATAAACAGCCTCTTGGCGGTAGCATACACACCATATCCCCCGGTGGATGATCCAATCGCACCGGCGATTGATCCCCCCACCCCCAAACCAGAGACTTTGAGGGTGAGGCTCGATATCCCGCCAAGATACTCTTCTGATCCTGCACCCCCGGCTTGCTCCTGTGGTTCGCTTACCGCAATCGCCTCGATCGCCGCTATCAGCCGGCCGGCTGCATCGTAAACCGGGGAGCACTTGGCCCACAGGTACATTGGTTTACCCCGGATCGTTACCTGTACTCTCTCGCCGACGAGCGTATCTCCGACTTTTTTTGTCGCCGGCAGATCCCCATCCGCATCGGTCCCGGGGAGCGTTATAACATGATCGATGAGCATGGGCCCGGGTTCCCCGTAGAACGGGACCGCATACTCCCGGTTGCCTTTCCCGACCATCGCATCAGTGTCAGCACCGGTCAGTTCGGCAAGTTTCGTGCTCCATGCGATGATTACCCCGTGTTTGTCAACCGCAAAGACCGGGGCGTCAAGCGACTGCAGCGTGGCTATCAGTTCGCCCAGTTCGCCCGGTTTTTCCTCCGGAGTTTCCTGTGATGACCCGGTTGCGGCAGACAGGCCCCTTTCACCTTCGGTTTTCGTTGTTCCAATTCGAATCAGACCTTTCGGATCCCTTCCCGTGAGTTGGTACTCCTGGACCCCACCCTGTGCGGAAAATAACACATGGTATCCCCATTCGAGAGTGAGGGTTCTTCCGTCACCAGCCAGGATGTGATGCAGGAGCAGACAGTCCGGCTTTTCCGGCGTGAGTTCCCGGAGACAGGCAAGGATCTCCGGGCGTTCGTTATCAGGGACGTATGTAAAGAAATTCTCCTGCACGAGCTGCCGGTAGGATTTTTTAAAGAGGTGAACACAGGGCTCGTTCACAAAACTGAGTGCGCCGTCGGGTTTGATACGACAGATGAGTTCTGCACCATTGTCAACGATCGAATTGTAGAACCGGGCCCATGCGATCAGTTCGTATTCGGCGTTCTTCTGCGGGACCCGGGTCCTGATAAAATCAATCAGCCTCGAGACCTCGTTTGCCATGTCGGCCCCTTTCTGGAGGTAGTAGTCGGCCCCGGTGTTGAGGGCGTCCTTTGCGATATGTGCGAGTCTCTTTGCCGTGGCGACAATAAAGATCGACTGGCCGCCCCGTGCCCGGATCTCCCGTAACAGGGCGAGGCCGTCCATATCGGGCATCGAGTAATCCGAGATGATCACATCGAAATACTGGCGGTTGAGCAGTTCCAGCGCTTCAAGTGTTGTCGATGCAGGGGTAACGGCAAGATCTATTTCCTGTTCGAGACGTGCCCTGAATGCATCAAGAAACAGGGGTTCGTCATCGATACAGAGGATGGAGATTGTCTGCGGCATACCGGGGCCCCCAAATAGTAGTCCAGTTTCTTGTTCTCCATATTAAATAAATTATTTAATTTGATCTATTACACCGTCCTGTCACGGCGCTGAATCAGGGTACCTCCCGTTGAGGGAGACGGGATACATCGTGAAGAACAGGACAAGAAGACGAACTGGCAAAAGGGATGTGTGTGGTTCTACCACAGGATGATCTCAACCTGACTGCCGCTCTCAAAACCTTCGCTACCGGCCGGGACCCGGAGCACTCCGTTACTCTTTGCAAGCGTATTCAAGAGGCCGGACTTCCCGAAGAGCGGGGTTGCAATCCCGTCCTTTACAAAGACCCGGATATAGTCTTCCCGCCCCTTCGTGGAGGGCACATTCATTGCAAGTTTTGCTGTTATCGTCACCGGTTCCGGTACAGCGCTGCCGGTCATGTCATCGAGCAGGTGCCTGACAATGGCAACCAGCACCACAAACGTTGCCGCAGGGTGGCCGGGGAGGCCGATGACCGGGACACCACCGCACCGGCCGATGATCGTGGGTTTTCCCGGTGCAATGGCGACCCCGTGGATCAGCACCTCACCCTTTTCGGCAATGACCGCGGCGGCCATGTCCCGGTCGTCTTTTGAGCTCCCGCCCGAGATCAGTACCGCGTCGCATTCCCCTGCGGCACGGGCGAGTGCAGCCTCAAATATGGCCCGGTCATCCTTGACGATCCCGTACGTGACCGGGACACAGCCGTGGTCGCGGACGAACGCGGCGATCACGTACCTGTTGACGTCCCGGACCTGGCCGATCCGGGGGATTTCTGTGACCGGCACCAGTTCGTTTCCGGTGGACAGAATCCCAATCTTCGGCCTGGTGGTGACCGGCACATCAGCGCACCCGACTGCGGCAAGAACACCCGTATCCTGCACCGAAATCCGGCGCCCGCGGGGGAGAACGACTTCACCCCTTTTAAAATCCTCATTGTACTGGACCACGTTCTCGCCGTACGCCAACGGCTTTTTTACGAGGATCTCATCGCCAAACGGCTCAGTATTCTCCGCCATCACGATGGCATCGGCACCCTCCGGGAGGATGCCCCCCGTAGGGATGTAGAGGCACTCCCCCATCTTTACCGGCAGGTCGGGGGTCTGCCCCATCTGGATCCTGCCCCGAAGGGTGAGTATCGCCGGCACCGCATCGCCGGCACCGGTCGTATCGCCGGCCCGCACCGCGTACCCGTCCATCACCGACCGGGTAAAGCCCGGAATGTCCACGTCCGCATGCACATCAGCGGCCAGCACCCGGCCGCATGCTTCGGCAAGGGGCACCGTCTCCTGCGGCACCTGCACGGTAAGGCGGTGCACTGTTGCGACGGCCTCACTCACCGGGACAACGGATAAAAAAAGGCTCATTTGACCTGCTCATTTGAAGCAGCCCAGCTGGCAGGCGTGGATTTTTATCCCGTGGGTGTTGCAGTACTCGCTGATGTCCGACTTTGGGAGCCGGTACTTTTCTGCAATCGCGAATGCCTGCGGGCAGGTGATCGATTTCACGATCTTCTCATCCGCAAATGCCTTCTCAATTGTTTTCTCGTCCATGGTACAAGTGAAGTGTGTGCTCCCTTATCATAGCAGTTGCGAAGCCGGCACACGGGACCATGCATCCACGCGAGGCTTTTCGTGAAGTACCGCGTACATACTGGCATGAAGGTAGCGCTGATCAATTCCCGCCGGGACCTCGCGGGATGCAATATCAGGCACCATATTGAACAGTGCCTCGCCCGGTCCCCGGACCCGGGCCGGGCGGGAGACCGGATCTACGAATTTTTCGAGGTGGA
>NZ_JBAVMX010000053.1:0-22140 GCF_049690535.1 Methanoregula sp.
CTGAAAGCCAGGCAGAATTCGAGAACCACCGGTACAATAAATACACACCGATGATGAGGATAATCGCGTAGGTGAGCGTTTCGACAATATTGTAGGGCTCGCCGTACTTGACGGGATCGATGTAGTATTTGTATATGAAATCACTAATCATTCATAATCCGGATGAGCCCAGATACTATAAAATTACTTAAAGAGAAGGTCTTTGACAAGTCCAAGTGGATGCAGTTACCCCGGGATGTGGTGATTGGCCACGATGTCCTTAACCAGATCACCCCAGTCTGCGAAGATCTCAAACTGGGCAGATCTGCATTCCTGATATCAGGAAAGAGTACCATGGAACGGGCAGGAAAAACTGTTGGGGATCTGCTCTCCAAAACAGGTACCGTGAAGATTTTTATTGCAGAAGAGATCAGCCCGAAGGTAATCAAGCAGGCAGAGCAGGAGGCAAAGGACATGGACTTTGTGATCGGGGTCGGGGGAGGTCGGGTGATCGATACGGCAAAGATCGTGTCGTATAATCTCGATCGGCAGTTTGTCTCGATTCCGACAGCGGCATCCCATGATGGCATTGCTTCTGCCCGGGCATCGGTACCCACTATGGAGGGCAATGTCTCCCTTGAGGCCCATCCACCTCTTGCCATTATTGCGGACACCGGTATTATTGCGTCCGCCCCACACCGGCTCCTTGCGGCCGGCTGTGCGGATGTGATCTCCAATTATACAGCCATCCTTGACTGGGAGATGGCTCACCGGATCAAGGGTGAGCCGATGAGCGAATACGCAGTTGCACTCTCTAAAATGACTGCGGAAATCCTGGTCAAAAATGCCGATCTCATAAAACCTCACCAAGAGCAATCGGCGTGGTTTGTTACAAAAGCACTCGTATCAAGCGGGGTAGCGATGAGCATAGCGGGATCGTCACGGCCTGCAAGTGGCGGGGAGCATAAGTTCTCCCACGCCCTCGACAGACTTGCCCCGGGAAAGGCCCTGCATGGGGAGAGCTGCGGGATCGGTACAATTATCTCGATGTACCTCCATGGTGGCGACTGGCGGGGGATACGTGAGTCGCTCAGGATGATTGGCGCTCCGGTGACACCTGCGGATGTCGGCATCGCCGATGAGGTAGCCGTTGAAGCACTCCTTATGGCAAAGACTATCCGCCCGGAACGCTTTACAATCTTTGATATGGGTATCACCAGGGAATCGGCGGAGAAACTCGTGCAGATGCTCTATTCAGAATAGTCCGGTGTTAACAGCAAAATGAAGTGGAGGGATTTTGCCATGGCAGATACAAAAACAAAAGTGACGCTTGTCGGGACGGTGCTGGCAAAACCCGGCGTTGAGTTTATCTACGAGGGAGAGACTGCGGAGTGCGGGACCTGCAAGGTCAAAAAGGCGTGCAACAATTTGAACAAAGGCCACCGGTACCGGATCATCACGGTCAGGAGTACCCATCATGAGTGCGCCGTACACTTCAACGGTGCAACGGCGGTCGAGGTCATGGACGCTCCTGTGACCATGCTCGTCAGTGCTGACATGGCGATCGTCAACTCCAAAGTAAAGATAGAGTTCTCCTGCAACAAGGCTGACTGCAAGAGCTACTCCCTCTGCCGGCCGGAGGGAGTGGTCGAAGGTGAAAAATATGTTATTGCCGATGTGCTCGGTAATGCGTCAGATATCTGTGGCAAAGGACGGGCGCTCAAGCTTGTCGAGATTAAACCGGTGTAACCGCTCCCGAACTTTTCCTCAATCAAGTGCGACTTTTTTTATCCGGTCCTCATTCGAGCCGGTTCTGCCAGAGTACATCTGCCACTTTCAGGATACCTGAATAATCCTCCAGTTCGGCAGTCCACCGTTCAGGTACAGCCTCGATCCCCCAGTATGCCCCGGCGAGCGCTCCGCAGCAGGCCCCCACGGTATCTGCATCCCCGCCGAGATTGATGGCCGAGAGCACGGCGTTCTCAAATGTTCGGGCGTTCATAAAACAGGAGAGTGCCGCATGCGAGCAGAGCACCGCATCCAGCGAGGGCTCGGGACGGTACCTCGCGTAACTTCCGAGTTTATCCAGCACTTCTGCATTCCTGCACCGCGAGCGGGCGTGGATAAATGCCTGCCTGCGTGAAACCCCCCGACACATCTCGCCTGCCATCTGGTTGAGCCACGCGGAGCAGTGGGCAGCGACCGGATCGTAGTGGGTGAGCTCTGAGCACACGATGCTTACGCCGTACACCTGATCAGCAGGATAAAAGATCGCGAGGGGAAATGCCCGCATTACACTCCCGTCGCTCCTGCTCCCATGATGGCGACGGTGGACGAGCTCTGCGGCACGCTGCGGCAAGGTGCCGGAACGCACCAGTGTGAAAAATGCCGAGGATGTAGGGCCGTACCATTCCGGTCGCTTTTCGTACCCGGAAAGCAACCGCTGTACAAGGTCAGACGGGTGAAATCCCCTGCACGCGATAAGCGATTCTGCGATTGCAAGTGCCTGCAGTGTATCGTCCGTATACTGGCCGGCCTTCCGGAAATGGCGCCCGCCGGGTCGCATATTCGTCACCCACGCTTCAGGTTGGGGAGATCCTTCCAAAGGCGCACCCAACGCGTCCCCAATTGCGAGTCCTGCCAATAATCCCCTTGGGTGAATGTATTCTCTTATAAATTTCACCAATAAGGTATATCTGTCGTACAGAAAAAATAACTTTTCAGAGAGAAGGCGATAGTGTGCAAAAAGAAGAGTTACTACATCTGCATATGCTGATGGTACACATCAGGAAGTATTACGAGAACACAACGAATGAGGAAATTGCAACCGAACGCTATGATGCTCTCGAAATATCACCGGTGCATATTCATAAGGATAAAAAAGCCCATAAAGACGCACTTCTCACACTGGGCGAAGAGATTGTAACTCATATCAACGGACACCACCATGTGCATGTGGTGAACTATTCTCCAGAAACTGCAACTGCGTCGACACCGCAGGTTGCAGTCGAACATTAACTGTTATGGATGAGGCACTGGCATTACGGGAGATTATCTCCCGCATCCTCTCCCTGCCTCCGGGTGACAGCGGGATTGTTGCCGTAAAAATTGACATCTGCCGGAAGTACCGGCTCATGACAGTTCCCAAGAATTCGGCAATACTGGCAGCTGCCACTCCTGAGGAGCGGGAGAGCCTGCGCAGGATCCTGCTTGTCAAGCCTACCCGTACCCTCTCCGGTGTTGCACCGGTTGCCGTGATGACCTCTCCGTATCCCTGCCCGCATGGCAAATGCCTGCCCTGCCCGGGTGGGCCGGCGCATCCGTTTGGATCGCCGCAGAGTTATACGGGAGAGGAGCCTGCGGCAAAACGGGCCCGCGAGCATAACTACGATCCGTTCGCGCAGGTCCACGCCCGGCTCGGACAGTTCGAGACACTGGGTCACCGGGTCGAAAAAGTGGAACTGATCGTGATGGGCGGGACAATGACCGCCCGTCCCGTGGAGTACCAGAATGAGTTTGTCGCCCGGTGCATCGAGGCAATGAATGTATACCCCAGGGATACACCGGCAGCAACCGTGCCTTCCGTTGCAGAGGTTGAAGCGGCAAACGAGACAGCTGATGTACGTTGCGTTGCGATCACGTTCGAGACGCGCCCGGACTGGTGCAAAAAAGAGCACATCAACCGGATGCTTGACCTCGGTGTCACCAAGGTGGAACTGGGCGTCCAGCATGTGGACGATGCGATCCTTGCATTCAACCGCCGGGGCTGTACCGTTGCCGATACTGCCGAGGCAAACCGTCTCCTGCGTGATGCCGGTATCAAGGTCGGGTTCCACATGATGCCCAACCTGCCGCATTCGACAATCGCCGCTGACCGGGAGATGTTCGAGACGATCTTCTCCGATCCCCGGTTCAAGCCGGATTTCCTGAAAATATACCCGACGCTTGTTACCCCCGGTTCCGAGATCGAGGAACTCTGGGAGCTCAAGAGGTATGCACCGTACGATGAAGAGCAGCTCATCGATCTCATTGCCTATGCAAAAATGCTCATACCGGAGTACACGCGGCTCTCGCGGGTCCAGCGCGACATCCCGGCAAAACTGATCGTGGCCGGGTCCCGGCACTCCAACTTCCGGCAGCTGGCCCAGAACCGCCTTGCTGCCCAGGGCCGGCACTGCCGCTGCATCCGGTGCAGGGAGATCGGGAGACTGCCCTCCCTCGTGGAATCCGACATACGGGTGATCCAGTATGAGTGCTGCGGCGGAACCGAACATTTCATCTCCGCGGTCTCGGGGGACTCACTGATTGGGTTTGCCCGGCTCCGGTTTCCGTCATCAGAGTTCCGCCCGAAACTTCATGGTGCCGCGCTCGTCCGCGAGCTCCATATATACGGGAGTCTTGTCCCGGTTGGCCAGGATGCGGCAGAATCAGAAGAGTGGCAGCACCGGAACTTCGGGCGGATCCTCCTTTCCCGCGCCGAGGAGATCGCAAAAGCGGCAGGCTTTGAACGTGTCGCTATCATGAGCGGTATCGGTGTCAGGCCCTATTACCGGAGACAGGGATATGAGCGCAGAGGGCCTTATATGGTAAAGGAGATGTCATGAACCCGGCAACCACGGAGTTTGTGCGGCAGCGGTTCACCGAGTATTACCGGAAGGCGATGTTGGTCTCCCCGTCCTCTCTTGCCCAGCGGGAATGGGGTTTTGTCCTTTTTAATCCCGGCGCTACCGAGATGCGGATGCGCCGGCACATCGCATTTACCGATCGTGCGGAGCTCTTTGATTATATCAAAAACCTCGTCCCTTCCCATATCTATTACTCGACCGCCTATTACGAGAAACCGGATGCGCCGACCATGGCTGAAAAAGGCTGGTGCGGGGCCGACCTGATCTTCGATCTGGATGCGGATCATATTGTTAAAGGCCCCTACGACCAGATGCTCTCCCGGGTCAAGACCGAGACAGAAAAACTGCTGGCCATGCTCACCGATGAACTGGGGGTCGATCCAAAGCAGATCGAACTGGTTTTTTCCGGCGGGCGGGGGTACCATGTCCATGTCCATGACCTGGCCTTTCGCGGGTGGGGCAGTGCCGAACGCCGGGAACTTATCGATTACATCTGTGGTATAGGCATTGACCCGGCGGTCCTGCTATCGATTCCGCAAACCAGGTCATCGCCCGGGTGGCCGGGCCGGTTTCGCGAAGCGCTCATCGATTACCTGACCTGGATTGGACGCTTCAGTGAAGAGGAGGCAATGACCCGTCTCACCACGCTTGAAGGTATTGGAAAAGAATCAGCGGCCGGTTTTTTAAAAAAGCGGGATGAGATGATCGCCGGTCTCAGAGGGAGCGCACAGATCGACCCGGTGATCCTCAAAGACCGGGTGATTAAAGCGGTTGTTCATGAAACCGAGGGGGAGTTCCGGACGCGGTTGAACGACCGGGCAGCGCTCGCGGATGAACCGGTCACGACCGACACGAAGCGTTTGATCCGTATGCCAACGTCTCTTCATGGCGGCAGCGGTATGCGTGTGCAGCCGCTCGAGGTTCGGGACCTGTCCGGGTTCGACCCGCTCATCGACGCCGTTGTCTTTGCAACCCGCGAGGTCAGGGTGGACTCACGGTTCCCTCTTGCCATGCCCATGCTTGGAAGCACTTATCAGATCCAAAAAGGGATCTCTACAGTACCTGAAGCTGTGGCAGTTTTCCTCTGCTGCCGCGGCATCGCGGAAATTGCCTGAAAAATAATCTCCTTTCGAGTACCTGCCATGGGATTTGATGATCTGCGCAGCATCCTGCTCTCCGAGCGCGAAACCGGCAAACTCCTCCAGATATCCCCAGATATCTTCGATCGCACCCACGCGGAGATCGCAGAACTCTTAAAAAAAGTCTATGCAATTGAGGACCCGCTTTCCGACGAGGCGCGTGCGCTTATAGAAGAGACCATCGCGATAAAGGAGACCATGCACGAGCTCTTCGCCATACGCTCGCGCAAGATCCTTGCCCTTGCCCTCATGCACGCAGAGGGCAATTACTACGACCGGGAGGAAGTAAAACGGATGCTCCCTGCAGAGCACGGCATGTTTGACCGGATTGCAGCCGGCCTTGAGGAATGTCAGGGTATCCTGCTCCACAACGCAAAACAGCCGCTCGTACCGGTTCCCGTGGCGGTTCCTGCTGGTATGGAGACTGATGAAGATGAGGGGGTTGCGGCATACGATGAAGTCACTCCGGGAACGGAAGGACCGGTACCGTCATCATCGGCCCCTTCATCGGCCGGGCCATCCCTTACCCCACCCTATACGCTTGTGCGGGTACTTGGGGAAATGGATACATTCATGGGAGTTGACGGAAGGATATACTCCCTTACAAAAGGCGACATTGTGACCCTTCCCGAGAGAAATGCATCGGTGCTCAGCGACAGGAACATTGTTGTAGCCCTCACTCTTCCGACCTGTAAATAAGCGGGATCAGGGTGCGGAATTATTTATTCAGCAGGAAAGTTTCGCGTGGGGATCTTTTTTAGGCTGGCATTTCCTGTCCGGCTTACGCAGGTCAGGCAGCATCCTAATCTTTTTAAGATCCCGGCACTAAAACTTTACACTCTTCGCCACGATGAGAATGAAAGAAAACCGGGACGGTGACAGTACATCATACTGCCGCGCACCCATATCTTAAATATGAACCTTAGCAAAGAATACTGGGATTCAATATCAGAACATATTCGGTGAAAACATCATGAAGATGCCAGCGAAATTCAACACTTACTGTCCTTTTTGCAGAAGTCACCAGATCCACGAAGTGGAGAAGGTCAAGAAGAGCAAGACGACCGGCCTCCACTGGATCGACCGCCAGAAAGGACGCAGAGGCAAAGTGGGCAACATGGGCAAGTTCTCAAAGGTCCCGGGTGGCGACAAGCCCACAAAGAAGATCAACGTCAGGTACCGCTGTGTAACCTGCGGGAAAGCGCACCTGAGAAAAGGCTACCGGGTTGCCAAGTTCGAATTAACGGAGTGAGAAACATGGTACGTGAAGCACGGGCAAACCGGAGCAGCTTTTTAAAGGTAAAGTGCCCGGACTGCGAGAATGAGCAGACGATTTTCTCAAAGGCGAGCACGACAGTCAAGTGTGTTGTCTGCGGACGCGATCTTGCGACCCCCACGGGTGGAAAGGCGACCTTAAAGGCTGAGATTATCTCAGAGTTCAAGTGAGCCAGTCCATGCCGGAAAGAGACAGGGAGTGGCCACAGGAATCAGAACTGGTAGTCTGCACCGTAGAGAATGTCAAGGATTTCGTTGCATTCGTATCGCTTGACGAATACGGTGGCAGGCAGGGGCTCATCCCCATCTCTGAAATCGCAACCGGCTGGATCAAGTATATCCGTGACCACATCCGTGAGGGCCAGAAGATCGTATGCAAGGTCCTCAACGTTGACCGGACCCGTGGTCACATCGATCTTTCCTTAAAGGATGTTAACGAGCACCAGCGCCGTGAGAAGATCCGCGAGTGGAAAAACGAATCAAAGGCGCGCAAGTGGATCGGGTTTGTAGCAGAGAAATCCGGCGAACCCGCCACGGCGATAGAAGATGCAATCATTGACAAGTACGGCGAGCTGTACGCGGTGTTTGAGGATATCGTCACCGACAGCGATGCAACGGTCAAAAAACTGGGGCTCTCCAAAAAAGCGAGCGAAGCACTGGTGCACATCGCCCACGAAAGTGTAAAGATCCCAAAAGTCGAGGTAACCGGCCAGCTCGTCCTCACGTCAGCAGAGCCTGATGGCGTAACGGTCATACGGAATGCCTTAAAAAAGGCAAGCGAATCAAAGTCCGCGGGGGCCGATATCGAGTTGCTGTACCTGGGTGCACCTGTCTATCGGATCAAGGTAACAGCGTCCGATTATAAGAAAGCGGAAAAGGCGCTGGAAAAAGCTGCCAATGCCTCAATTGCCGTTCTGGAAAAATCCGGTGGCGAAGGCAAACTTATCAAAAAACCCAAGTCCGGGAAGAGTCAATGAGCGGGAGAATCCGTCGCTGCGGCGCAGACAATACCTATACCCTTTCTCTTCTGTGTCCTGTGTGCGGAGGTCCGACCTCGATTGCCCACCCGGCGCGATTTTCGGTACAGGATCGTTTTGGCAAGTACCGGAGGATGGCACAACCGGGGCGAGCGGAATGATTGATGATATCAGTATCCGCTATCTCGATTCTTTTACCGATAAAAATCTCACGAACCCGGTCCTTGTCGGGGGGCTGCCCGGTATCGGTCAGGTCGGAAAGCTCGTCGCCGAGTACATGATCCACATGCTGGGCGCAGAAAAGATCGGTGAGATCCATTCTATTTACCTGCCCCCCCAGGTAATTATCGAGGAAAATGGCGTTGTCCGGTTACCACGAAACGAGATCTACCTGTACAAGGCAGAGGACCGGCACATTGTTTTCCTTGTGGGTGATTTCCAGAGTACCTCCAACGAGGGGCATTATCTGATGGCCGATGCATATCTCGATATTGCAGTTGAACTGGGAGTAAAACGCATGTACACTCTCGGGGGATTCGGTGTCGGGCACCTGGTCAACGCGCCCCGGGTACTGGGCGCCACAAACCGCGCGGACTTAAAAGCGGAGATCGAGGCGGCGGGCGTGACCTTTGACCGCGATGAACCGGGCGGCGGTATCGTCGGTGCCGCTGGGCTCCTCCTCGGCATGGGTGGCATGCGGGGCATCGATGCGGTCTGCCTTATGGGTGAGACAAGCGGATACATCGTCGACCCGATGAGCGCAGCAAGCGTCCTTTCTGTTCTTTCAAAACTTATCTCGGTGCCGGTCGATCCTACGCAGCTCAACGACCGCGCAGCGGAGATGGAGAAAGTTGTGCAGGGTTACCTTGAAAGCGAGAAACTGCAGCATGACGAAGAACTGAGTTATATCGGTTAATGATCCCTCCTTTCGTGTTCTTTTCTTCCTGATCCCCGGGGGATCCCCCGATAGTAAAAAAATCTGCATCTGCTCTAACAGCATGCACCAGGGATTCCCTGTACCTGAACGTGGGGGTGCATACGGCCCGGTTTTTACCTTACTGGCGATACATTTCGTTTGTTTTATATGGCAATGCCATCCTGATTATACAATAGAGAAATATACAAATTCCGGTGCATTGCGATGCTTTCAGTACTGGTTATTGACGATGATCCTGCGATTCTTGAGGTGACCCAGCAGGTGCTGGAACGATCGCACGAGATATCGGTAAAACCGGTCAGTTCTTCACAGGAAGCACTTGATATACTCCAGAAAAACATTTTTGATGCCATCGTTCTTGACTACGATCTGCCGGGAATCAACGGTATTGAGCTTTTAAAGATCATCCGGGGCAAAGGCGATGTAACGCCGGTGATCATCTTTACCGGTGTCGGGCGGGAACACGCGGCGATCGCTGCGCTCAATAACGGTGCCAACTTCTTCTTAAAAAAAGGCGAAGATACGGAAATGCCGTTTGTTGAACTGCAACAGATGATCCGGCATGCAGTCGACCAGCGGTTCATGGGTAAAGCAAAAGGATTGTCAAGGAAGATTGTCGCCGATCTGATCAATTTTTCCCTTGATGCCGAGTTTGCCATTGACCCGGAGGGAAACGTGCTTGCGTGGAATACAGCGATGGAGCAGCTGACGGGTGTTCCCGCACCAACCCTGCTTGGCAAGGGAAATTTCGCATACGTAGAGCCTTTTTTTGGCAGGCGCCATAAGATGCTTGTCGATATGATATTCACGCCAGATGAGGAGATAAGGAAATCCCGGTACATGATCATCAACCGGGAGAAGAATGGGCCGATCGTTGCCGTTACCCGGGCAAAAAAGGTTGACGGAACTGAGTGGACGCTCTGGATGAAGGCGATGCCGCTCTTTGACAATCACGGGGAGTTTATTGCAGCGGCAAGTGTTGTCCGTGATGTTACCTCGACATTTAAGGATGTGAGCATCGAGGAAGCTGAGCATGTCGGGGTTCAGGTACACCATGATACATCTGCTGAGACGGCTCCTGCATCCGGCGGTCTGATGGACTGGATCCTCGGCAAGGCTGCAGCGCAGTACAAGGAGGGTGTCAACCTGTACGCCCGTAAATGTAATTACCGTGATGCAATTGCGGCATTTGACCGTGCACTCAAGATCGATGAGAAAATCCCCCATGTCTGGAACGACCGGGGCATCTGTTTCCGGACGCTGGGTGACTATGACGAGGCACTCAAATCGTTCCTGCGTGCAGTGGAACTTGCCCCGGGGAATGTTGAGATCCTTTATGAATTGGGGGAGACTCTCGAACAGATGGGTGTCATGCAGATGAACAACCGGTACCTTGAGGCAGCTGTCGAGACGTTCAAGATGGTGGTCAATAGTTTGCCCAACAACATGGAATCCTGGAACCATATTGGCGTCTGTCTCAAGGAGTTGGGGAGACCCGAGGAGTCCAAGTTTTATTTTGACCGGGCCCGGGATATCAAACTCTGGAAGAAGGATGTACCGATCCCACGGAAACGTGATGAGTACCTGTAAAGTGCAACTATACTGACATAATCCTGTTCTGCCTGGGAAGTGCGGGCGCTCTTATCCACTTATATCCTCAAACGATGTAATCTGGAAGGTACCCATGCTTGCAAATGCCGATTTGCACATCCACTCGCCGTTCTCAATGGCAGTATCAGGTGCAATGCATCCGGAAAATCTGTTGAATGTCTGCGTAACAAAGGGGCTCCATATTCTTGGCACTGGTGATGCTTTGCACCCGGCCTGGCAGAAAGAGTGGGAACCATTTCTTGTAAACGAGACCGGAATCTGTGTTATCCCGACCGGTGAGGTTGAGGACGAGCACCGGGTCCACCACCTGATCATGGCTGAGGATTTCGGGCAGTTTACACAACTCCGCGAGTTTCTCCAGCCGCACAGCAAAAGCATCAGCACGAACGGGCGTCCGCACGTGTACCTCTCTGGGAAAGAGATTGCGGAGCGGGTGCACGAGGTCGGGGCTTTTATCGGCCCGGCGCACGCATTCACCCCGTGGACCGCGCTCTTTGCGTACCATAATTCAGTCGCCGGCTGTTATGGCAGCGAGCCGATCGATTTTGTGGAACTGGGGCTTTCGGCAGACAGCTCATACGGTGCAGGCATCCCGGATTTTGCGTGCGTTCCTTTCCTTTCAAACTCGGATGCCCACAGCCCGCAGCCGGAGAAGATCGGGCGCGAGTTCAACCGGATTCGACTCGACGGCAAACTTTCAGTACGAGGGGTGCTTGACAGCATCAGGGCCGGTGCCATCGAGGCAAACGCCGGCTTTTTCCCGGAAGAGGGAAAGTACAACCGGACTGCATGTGTCCGTTGCTATACTCAATATACCCTCGAAGAAGCACAGCAGCACTCATGGCGCTGCCCTGCCGATGGCGGCCTGATCAAGAAGGGTGTGTACGACCGTGCCCGGGAACTTTCACACGGCTCTCCCGGGTCACGGCCGCCATATCTCCACCTCGTCCCGCTCGGGCAGATTATCCAGACGATGGAAGGGGTCTCGTCACCGGGTACGAAAAAATGCCGGGCAATCTACAATGCGTTCATCGCAGAGTTTGGAAATGAGATCGACGTGCTCATCAAGACCCCGGTGATAGAGATCCGGGCAATCCATCCGAAGGTTGCAAAAGCCATCGATGCGTTGCGGGAAAATCACGTGGTCCTCCACCCGGGCGGCGGCGGGAAGTACGGTACGTTCTCGCTCGCATGATATGGAATATTTTACACGACTACGTAAAGTGGGAAAGTATTTTTTTCAATTTATTAACTGCTCTGTAGAAAATCTATTTTGAGAAATATTCGCCCCCCTTACGCCAGCCCTGCCCCCGAGGGGGCGGGGGCGTATGCGATGCTTCCGTATTACCTGTGTCGGGGTGCAGACATGAGTACAGGTAATACAACACTATCTCGAACCGGGGGATGCCACAAGCGTGCGGGGGCGAAGGCATAGCGGAAACTTAAAAGAGCGTTCGTACTATTTTCTTCCAGGATTTCAACAGAGCAAATTTTTAACGTTTCACCAAAAAAGAGAGAAGGAATTTGTTTACATATCGAAATAGAGGTGGAATTCCCACGGGTGGGGGCGGAGACGGACCTCATCGATCTCAGAGTGTTTATACTCGATCCAGGTATCAATAACGTCCTGCGTGAAGACGCCGCCTTCCAGGAGGAACTTGTGGTCTGCTTCCAGAGCGTCGATTGCTTGTTCGAGTGAACCGGGGACGGTCGGAATCTTCTTTGCTGCCTTTCCATCGAGTTCGTAGGTATTTCCTTCGAATGGCTGGCCGGGATCGATCTTCTTCTTGACGCCATCGATACCCGCCATCAGGAGCGCCGAGAACGAGAGATAGGGGTTGCACATCGGGTCCGGGGGCCTGAACTCGATCCGTTTGGACTTGGGGTTCTCCGAGTACATCGGGATCCGGACGGCGGCTGACCGGTTCCGCAGGGAGTACACAAGGTTGACCGGGGCCTCATAGCCCGGCACGAGCCGCTTATACGAATTGGTTGACGGGGCGCAGAATGCCATGAGCGCGTTTGCATGTTTGAGGAGACCGCCGATATAATACTTCGCGGTCTGGCTGATCATCCCGTAGCCCCTGGCATCGAAGAACAGGTTCTCTCCATCCTTCCAGATCGACTGGTGTGTATGCATGCCGGAACCATTGTCGCCGAACAGTGGCTTTGGCATGAACGTCGCGACCATTCCGAATTCCCGCGCCATGTTCTTGACGATATATTTGTACATCATGCAGTTGTCCGCCATTTTGACCAGGGGACTGTACCGCATGTCGATCTCGTTCTGGCCTGCGGTTGCAACTTCATGATGGTGTACTTCGACAGGAATTCCGGTCTCAATCATCCTGTTGACGATATGACTCCTCACATCCTGGAGCGAGTCGTGGGGCGGTACCGGGAAATATCCTTCTTTGTGGCGGGGTTTGTACCCCAGGTTGGGCTGCTCGTCCCTGCCCGAGTTCCAGATCCCCTCTGTGGAATCCACCGAATAGAACCCCTCGTTGACAGTCTGGGAGTACCTGACGTCATTGAAAAGGAAGAACTCGTACTCCGGCCCCCAGAAACTTTCATCCGCAATGCCGGTGGACTTGAGATACTGCTCCGCCTTCTGTGCAATGAACCGCGGGTCCCGCGTATATGCAGCCTTGGTTACCGGATCAAAAACGTTGCAGATGATCGAGAGGGTGGGAACATAGCACACCGGGTCATTTACTGCGGTGGAAGCGTCCAGGTACAGGACCATATCCGACTCCTGGATCTTCTGGAACCCCCGGATGGATGAACCGTCAAAACCGATTCCTTCAGCCCAGATGCCGGCATCCGGATCTGAATCTTTGACCAGTTCTGAGGCAGGGATAGAGAAGTGTTGCCAGAGTCCCGGCAGATCGTTGAATTTTAAATCGACGATCTTGATCTCATTTTTCTTGATAAGAGAGTTGATCGAATTGATCTGCTCTTTTGTCACACGTGTCGTCTTGGTGCTCGTGCTCTTTTGAACCATATCGTCACCTTTTCATACCGACAGGCATTTTCAGGTCTCATTGAAGATCCAGGATATCAGTGCGGACCCTGTCAACTACCTGCAAGCAATAGGAAGATTATTTCCTAGTTATAATATTTAAAAGATATGCACCCGTATGGAAAACAACAGAAAACGTGACTGCTCTGCAGACAATCGATCTCTTCAAAAAATGTGGGGGTTCTTTGGCGTCAGCGGACAAAGAAGCACCCCAAAGAATCACTCTTCTATCCTCTATGTTAAATAAGTATTTCGTGTTCTCCGTGCACTCCCGAACCAAGACCGGAGACTGCGACCCGACCGCACGGTAAATGCCGGCCTGATCCGGTTTTCAGTCGGCCGGCCCGATCTGCCTGCCCGTGTCGTTCCGTAAAGATTAATGAAACCGGCCTCCAACATATGCTCTAGAATGCTCAACGTACACCGGGATATCTGCGGGTATTGCGGATGCTGTGTGTCAGTCTGCCCTGAAGGTGCACTTGAACTGATCGACGCATACCTTTCTGTTGAAGAGAACTGTACGAGCTGCGGTATCTGCGCCAAGGTTTGTCCCCTTGGTGCGCTGGAGGTCGTGCATGAAAAGTAAATATGATGTGCTGATTATCGGCGGCGGTCCGGCCGGCGCTCTTGCCGCCCGGACAGCGGCAGAAAAAGGGCTCTCGGCCTGTCTTGTCGAGAAGCGCCCTGCGATCGGCGCCCCAGTCCGCTGTGCGGAGGGGATCGGCAAAGAAGCACTTGCCGAGTTTGTCAAACCCGATCCGCGCTGGATCTCTGCGGAGATGACCGGGGCGGGCATTGTCGCTCCCGACGGGTTTGAGATGACGTTAGAATCCTCCATGGCCGGGGGGAAAGTCGGGTATATCCTCGACCGCAAGGTGTTTGACCGTGCACTGGTCTGGCAGGCAGCAGAAGCAGGGGCAGACATCTTTGTCAAGACCCGCGCATCCGCGCCGGTGATGCAGGACGGCCATGTCAAAGGGGCGCAGCTTGAGTACTGTGGCCATGTCACGAAGGTCATGGCAGATGTCGTGATTGCAGCAGATGGCGTCGAATCCAAGTTTGGCAAATGGTGCGGTATCGATACGACCGTCCCGGTCCGGGAGATCATGAGTTCGGTCCAGTATGTCATGACCGACATCGACATCAACCAGGATGCCACGATCTTCTACCTGGGTAACGAGGTCGCACCCGAAGGATACCTCTGGGTTTTCCCGAAGGGAAAAAGGGCTGCAAATGTCGGTATCGGTATCTCCGGCAGGAAGAGCGGCAAGGGACACCGGGCAAAAGATTACCTCGACCGGTTCGTGAAACAGAAATTCCCGCACGGCAAGACCATCGAATGCATCGTTGGCGGTGTCTCGGTCTGCCGCCCGCTGGAATGCACGGTTGCAGACCACCTGATGCTTGTCGGAGACGCAGCACGGGTGGTCGATCCGCTCACGGGCGGCGGCATCTACAATGCAATGTATACCGGCAAACTTGCGGCCGAAGTCGCAGCCGACTGTATTGCAAAAGGCGATCTTTCAAAGAAAGCGCTAATGGCCTACGACCGGGAATGGCGTGCCTCAAAGATGGGGAAAGCAATCGAGCGCAACTATCATATTAAGGAATATCTCATCAAGCAGCCTGACGAAAAACTCAATGCGATCATCCACTCCGTCTCGAAGCTGGACTTAAAGGAGTTCTCCACGCTTACCTTAATAAAAGAGTTATTGAAAGCCAACCCGAAACTGCTCATAGAACTTGGGGCGCTTGCCGCCTCAATCCGTTAAATTTTTTAACTGCTTGTTGAGGAGCCGCAGGCAGTCGTCCTCGGCCTCTTTTTTGGTAAAGACCGTGAAGATATCGCCAGGCTGGATCCGTACGTTGCCGCTGGGGATGATCAGTGTACCGCCTTCCCTCCTAATCGCGATAAAGACGAAGTCCTTTACTTTAAGTTCCCGTATCTCGTGGCCGACGATGGGGGCCTTATCCTCTGCCACAATCTCGAAAATGCTGCCGCCGGGGATCGAGGCGAGCTGCTGGAGCTTGGGGTTCTCGGTCCAGTAATAGAGGCGCGAAGCCACGAGATCGTCCGGGTTCTCGCTGATCCGGACCCCTACTTCCTTGAAAAATTCCGAATGGGCGGTCTGGTTGACGATCGCGACCACATTTGGAACGTGGAAGCGTTTTGCAAGCCAGCATGTCATGAGGTTGACCGCATCATCGCTCGTGGTGGCAACAAACGCATCGGTCCGGTCGATGCCGGCCTCTTCAAGCGTAGACTTATCGGTGGCATTGCCGGTGATCGCAAGGATATCGTAGTGCTCAAGGATTTCACTGCACCGGTTTTCGTCCTGGTCGATGACAACGACGTTGTTGCCGTGCTCGACCGCCTGCTTGACAAGGCTGCGTCCGATGCCGCCAAGCCCCACGATGATAATATACATGACTACCGGTTACCATCATCGCCATTGAAATAATTTGCGCATAAACCTATCCATGTGATCTGCGGGGTTGACGAAGCCGGGAAAGGGTCGGTGCTGGGGCCGATGGTGGTCGCTGCGGTGGGGGCGCGATCCGCAGATGTCTTTTCTGATCTCAGTGTGAAGGATTCAAAGCAGCTCACGTATCCAGAACGGGAACGGCTTTTTCCCCTCATCAAAAAACGGTGCAGGGTTGTAACGGTAATAATCCCCGCAGAAGAGATCGATGCCATCCGTCGGGAGATGACCATGAATGCCTGTGTAGCCCGGGCCCATGCGCAGGTAATAAGAAAACTCGCCCCCGCTACCGCGTATGTCGATGCGTGCGATGTCAACCCGCTCCGGTACGCAGAAACGGTCCGGAGCCATCTCGATATCGCGTGCGAGATCGTATCGGAGCACCATGCAGACGATACGTACCCGATCGTTTCTGCAGCAAGCATCATCGCGAAAGTCACCCGTGACCGGGAGATTCTAAAACTCGCAAAAAAATATGGTGAGATCGGCAGCGGATATCCCTCTGATCCGATCACTATTACGTACCTCTCCGCGTATATTGATGAGCACCGGGCCCCCCCGCCGATTGCCCGGAAGAGCTGGAAGACGGTGAGCACGATGCTCGGGAAGAAATCCCAGAGCAGTCTGTCTGCATTTATTTAGATCCGGGCAGTTTGCAGTTCAGAATATTTTTACACCACCATTCCTTTATGTGGTTATCCTGTCCATCAAGTACAGATGGACTGGATCTTCATCCTGATTGCCCTGGTGGCAATCTACGCCGTTGCCGCGTATATTATTTACACCAGGAAAATCTGGGCCGATCATATTGTTTTCTACGGCCCGATCATGGCGATCAAGACCACCCGGGTAAAATTTTTCGATAAATTTACCGCACTGCGCACGTTTTTCAGGATCTACGGGACCCTCGGGGTCATCGCGGTCATCCTCGTTTCGGTCTTTATGACCGTGATGCTGTTTGTCTCGATCCGCTACACGCTGATGATAAAGCCTGAACCGACCGGCATCTACTCACCCCAGAATTTATTTTTGATCCCGGGGCTCAACGACTATGTCCCGTCCACGTTCGCGGTCTGGTTTGCATTCTTCCTGACCATCGTGGTACACGAGTTCGGGCATGCGATCCTCTGCCGGGTTGAGGACATTAAGGTCAAGGGCATGGGTGTCCTCCTTGCTGTGATCCCGATCGGTTTTTTTGTCGAGCCGGACGAGGAGGAACTCGAACAGAAAAAAGGCATACCCAAGATGCGGATGTTCGGTGCCGGGATCACAAACAACCTTGTGGTCGGTTTCTCCTGCTTTGTGCTGCTTATCCTGATGTTTGGTCTCGTGGTGCCGGCGACCCAACCGGCTATCACCGGGATCTACAAAGGGTATCCTGCGGATAACGCGAGCGTGCCGCAGGGCTCGGTGGTGACCGCAGTAAACGGGGTGCCGGTGGCCAGCCGGGCAGATGTGTCCGCGATCCTGAATATGACAAAACCCGGGGATACGGTTACCCTGACGACCGCAAAAAACGGGATCTCCTCTGATTATAAACTCACGCTTGCGACGTGGCCTTCCGGCTACAGCAGCAACCAGACCAGCGGGTTCATGGGGGTCGAGTACTACGATAGTGTAGCAGTGAAGACTGCGGTCGGGACGATGCTCTCACCAATTGGGTTCGTTGAATTCCTGATAGTTCCCTTTGCGAGCGGTGACGGGTCGCAGTACCTGCGTATCCTCGCGTTCGATACGCCGGACACTTCGTATTACCAGGCGCCCTTTGCCGGTTTCTGGGACGCAACCCACATCCTCTTCTGGTGTGCATGGATCAATATCAATGTGGGGATCTTCAACGCGATCCCGATGATCCCTCTGGACGGCGGCTATATCTTCAAGGAAGGGGTCGACCGGCTGCTCGACCGGCGCGGGCTCATTAAATATTCCGGGTACGTTGTCGGAGTGGTCAGCTACGTGATGATCGTGGTACTGATATCGCTTATCGCGCTGCCGTACCTGCTGCATATGTGAACGGGTTGACAGCAGGGATTTTTCCCGGTTTTTTTGAAAGTGTGGATGTAAAGAGTATCCCTGACGGTCATCATGTGTTTTACAACATCATACTACAAAAAAATGGATAAAATTTTGTATTGTGATTTTTTATTATGGAGAAATCTGGCGGGCAAAGAATTAATCCCCGTCGCTAAAAGGGTTTCATTCTAAATAGTTGTTATGAAAAAAACTCTTCGAAGTCCCGGGATTTTTTTTGGTTGCAGGTGCTCTGATTTCGTTCGGGAGAGAAACCGGATTCCCCGCGTGTTTTTTTTAACAGTTCGATCAACTCGCACTTCCCGATCCGCCACCTCCCAGACTGGATGATGAACTCCCCCCGAATCAAAAAGGTTTATGATACTTATGTCCGCAGCAGTGCGATCTTGGAACCGACCGGGACACCCGCTTCATCAGCAACCGGCTGACATTTTGCCGCCATAAGGTATGCAACAGGGGGAAGGTCGTTTCGTTCGAACAGGGATTCGAAATTTGCCATACCCTTTGCGATAATCAGCGTGCAATGGGAGATGGCATCTGAAAGGGAGGGGGGGGCATCTTCAGGACAAAAGCCGATCTCCGCCCCATCGCAGTTTGTGGTGAGACAATCGACGATGCGATCCAGCCCGAGCATTTTTGCATCTGCAATAGTCGCATCGTTGAGCATCGGGCGGGCTTTTACCGCGAGCGTGATCCTGGACCCCCGTGATTTCAGGTACTGGATCAGGAGCCGGTCAAAGACAATCTCTCCGCAGTTGTCACTCAAATAGACAACCCGGGATGTCAAAGGAAGAATACGATCCGTGTCATCGATGACCAGTCCTTTTCTAAATTCCTCCCGGAAAAACACGGAAAAATTGCTCGTGACTGTATGCCCCTTGACACCATAATCAAAGGTATTCGCGATGACGGAAGCAAGCACATAGTCCCTGAACGTGTGCAGGTTTTGCCGGACCTCTTTGCAGACTGTGATCGCTTCGGCATTCCCCTGATCTTTGAGGAGTGAGAACGGATCGGAGGTACCGAGCAGTTCATATGCACGGTGGTGAATGCGGCTTGCAATCTGGGGATGTGTCAGGGGCTCGTCTTTGATCGCCAGAAGATACGAGCGGCAGGATGAAGCAACCTTTTGCGTTGTTTCCTGGTCGGCCCCGACCAGTCTGCACTCGAGTTCGACCCGGGTTATCAGGCAATCAATACACGTTTCCGTAATCTTCACGGCAAACCCCCCCAAAAAAACAACAGCGATAATGGGGCCATCGCGATTTGAACGCGAGTCAGAAGACCCCCAGTCTCCTAGGATGGCCAGGCTACCCTATGGCCCCGCTCTCATACTATTCGCAGATATTCCATATGTATCTTGTTATACTGCAAAAAGGCATATCCCGGAGCAGGACTAAGATCTCTTTTAAAAACTGTTTTGTTTAAATTCCTCGACCTTCTGGATCAGGCTGTCGAGTTCATGATCGGTGATCTTCATCTTTCCCTCAATGGAGTCTATTTCCTGTAAGAGTTGCCGGATGCGCACATACATCAGATAGGTGATAAACTGCTGGATAACGATCACTGTACCGAGTAATACTACCATGTAACTTTCAAATGCCATAGTATCGTACCTGACCGTCAGACCGCAGTTGAGGAGAAACCTGCTGGCATACAATTTTGTGTATTAACCGGCTTGATGGGTCTCTCACTTCGGTGGCGGTTTTAATCTATTATTATCGAACTATATACGATACTATTAGTAATCTTTTCCTATAACTGAATTTCCTCCATGAGGAGAGGCATAATCAAAAAATGCATTGGGTACATCCGTTGGCGGGATATCCCTCTCTCCCGTCCCCTGCCCGTTGGAGGTATACCTGTTCGTACTTCTCCTTTGGAGGGGATTGTGTTTTCCCTTAAATACCCTTGTGTTTTATCGGAGGTACCCGGGGAATAACTTTCCGTGGCCATGCAGAATATACATTATTTCCCAGGAACGGGCGAACCCTGCCAGAAATAAAAAAGATATCTATATATGGAGTTATCTGGTATTATGAATTACAGCGGATAGTGTAGCACTGGAGCCATGGCCATGTTGAAAGATAAAATTGCGGCATTTATTGAAAAAATACAGGCAATCGATGGTGTAACAGCATGTGCCCTTGTTTCACGGGATGGAATCATTGCAGGAAAACATTTTGACCGGGAATTCAATGAACCCTGGTTTGGTGCGCTGGCCGCGACTATTCTTGCATCCGCGGAGTCGGCAGGAAATCTCATCAGCATGAAATCCATTTCGGCGGTTACGATACGGGCTGCAAATTTATCTATTCTAGTCATGGGAGCCGGGGAACATTTTCTTGTTGCCGCAATTCTCAAAAGCGGTGCAAATCAGGAAGACATCAGTTCCCATATCGGTGCTGTTGCTGCAGAGATTGGACGGGTGATGTAAGTGTATACTATTCTTGTAGTGGATGACAGTCCTTTTATTGTTGATGTGTTTGTTACGATGCTTGAGCGGGGGGGGTACCGTACTGTTGCTGCGTACGGCGGTGAGGAATGCCTGGAGATCCTCAAAACAGTCACTCCGGATCTCATCCTTCTCGATATCATGATGGAGCCCATGGACGGGTGGGAAACGCTGGAAAAGATCAAGGAGAACCCGGCCACAAAAGAGATCCCCGTACTCATGCTCACGGCAAAACAGCTGACACCTACCGAAGCGCAGGAATACGGGATCTTTATCGAAGACTACGTACTCAAGCCCATCACCCACCGCGAGCTCTATGATGCGATCGAACATGTGCTCAACCGCCGCCAGACAATCCGGTCGGATATGGATCGGGCCCGGCAGTCCGGGTTTGATCCTGAACTAGTCAATGAATATTCCCAGCTTTCAAAGAGTATCGATGTCAACAAGCGCTTGATGAAGATCCTTGAAACCACGTATAATTTCAATGATTCGAAAGTCCGGGTCAGCGACGATATCTCCCGTGCCTTAAAAAGCATGGATACCAACATCAGGTTTCAGGAAGCTCGCCTCCAGCAGATCAAAGGCGACCTTGCCGGGAAAGTCAGTTAAAGATATACCCTTCGGGACGGTCGATCTTATAAACCTTTGAATAGTATTGCGGCCTAAAATTAGGGGTGCGGGGCGGTTTTCCTGCGAACGCCCGTCCGCAGGCATCCTGCCACCCTTGCCCCGGATAACGGAGAAATCTCATGGACCTGACTATCCTGATCGTTGACGACAGTCCTTTTATCGTTGACGGACTTGCAGCCATACTTACGCGCAAGGGATACACGCCAATTTCTGCCTCGGGGGGAGATGAATGTATCAGGATCCTCGAAACGGTGAAACCCGATCTCATTCTCCTAGATATTATGATGGAACCGATGGACGGGTGGGAAACGCTGGAAACGATCAAGAAAAATCCCGTAACAAAAGAGATCCCGGTGCTCATGTTCTCGGCAAAGAAGATCACCCCTGCTGAAGCGCAGGAGCACAGCATGAGTATCGATGATTTTGTCTCAAAACCCGTGAGCCCGGCGCAGCTGATGGATTCGATTCAGCGGATATTTTCCCGCAGGAACGATGTAAACCTGGAGACGCTCGTCGCACAGAACAAGGGTCTTGACCCGGCAGTGATTGAGGAATATGGCGCGCTCCGAAAAAGTATAGAAGTCGACAGGAACCTGCTGGTAGTCCTGAAGTCATCAAGCGGGATGGACGTCCCCGGGCACGAGGTCTCCCGTGAAGATGTGGAGGCACTACGGAACATTGAGGACAAAATTTACCGGTCCGAACGACGGTTGCGGGAGATCAACGACCTGATTGGAAAAGCAGCCTGACCCCGTACAGGTTACCGGAAACAAGAAAATGCTGTGACAATATTTATATGGTTTTCTAACATTGTTATAATGCTGTACATCTTATTCCCAAGGGTTCGTAGCTCAGTTCGGTAGAGCGCCTGGCTTTTAACCAGGTGGTCGGGGGTTCAAATCCCTCCGGGCCCGTTACCACGATCCAATCGTGGATTTTTTGCGGTGATGCATCTGAGAGGCAATCGTTTCAT
>NZ_JBAVMX010000054.1:0-4807 GCF_049690535.1 Methanoregula sp.
GCCGGTTACTTTCTGCTCGTGGGCGTACACCTCGTCAAAGACCTTGCCGGCCGATGACCACTTTGTCTTGGGTGCCTCTATCGCGTCAAGGACAACCTTTCCCTGCCGTGCAATGATATAATCGTAAAATTTCATTGCATGGGTCCGCTCCTCGTTTGACTGGACCAGCATCCACCCGGCAAACCCCTTGAGATTGAGCGTCTCAAAATAGGCCGACATGGCAAGGTAGAGGTACGATGAGTAGAGCTCGCGGTTGACCTGGCGGTTCAATGCTTCTTCTAGGGTTCTGGATAACATACGAAAACCTCCTTATATCCGTGGAGATTGGTTTATCTTTTAATAATGGTTTCGTACGTGACAGCCGGCCGCCGGTAGTGGTGTTTGTGGTACGGAATGGTCCGGCCCGGCTGCCGTCAGAAGTGAAAAGAGAATAAATCGCGTATCAGATCCACCAAAGGGGGTCCGGAACGTCCGGTGCTTAGAGTCACCGGCATTCCAGTGTTTTCGTAGAATCCTGACGATACTATCATTCTTTGCCCGGAGAAACTGTTTTTATTTTCGGATGCGTTTACTCTCGTCTTTGATATCGAGGATAATCTCCAGTTCGAGCGATTTGGCATAGGCAATCTCCGCCTCGTCGCTCTTCCCCATCTCTTCAAGGCAGATCCCCCGGATATACCATGCAGAGGCATCATTGGCATTAAGTGATACAGCACGGGTGGCGGCAGCAAGGGCCGGTTGATACTGGCCGAGATTGTACAGCGCAAGTCCTTTTTTCGACCATGCATCCGCATAATTCTGGTTGATGGCAAGCGCCTCCCCGCAATCGACAATTGCTTCCGCAAATCGTTCCATCTCTGTTTTCACCGATGCCCGCAGGTACCAGCTTTTGGCATCCTTCGGATCAAGCCGGATTGCCTGATCGAGCAGGAGAAGAGCCTCCCGGTATTTGGTCTGCCGGATGTAGAGTTCCGCTTTTTTCTGGAGTGGGACAACATCATTTAATGGCATGAGCTATCACGGTCCAGTTTTTTTTGGATTTTTCAGAGATACTCATCAACTTCACTACGTGTCTTCAATCAGGTCGCCGAAGATCCTTTTGAGGGCATCCTGCTCATAGATAGCCATCTTTTCCTGTGCAGCAAGCAGGTGTTTGGGCTTCTCCCAGATAAACCAGTCCTTCATCGACATATAGGCGAGCAGTGCATTGGTCAGGCTGACTCCGGTCTCATAGAGTGTTGCATAGTAATCGAGGGTTGCATCCCCGCTCCAGTCAACGTCCAGATGCTTTTCCATGATCGTGAGCATGTTGTCGCCAAAGACCTTGGACTGGTACCAGGCCGTGTGCGTCCATCGTGTCGTGAGCATCTCCTTTACTTCGAGGTGGTCGAATTTCTTCATCTGGGGGATGTTGACCACCGGTGTGAGCTTGTCCGACGGGAGGGTTTTTGCAAGGTAGAGGTCCCGGGCATAGAACATGGATTTATCAAGTACAAAGTATCGCCGGGGAACAATATCCATCATGTCCGACATCTCGTCCATATCCTGCTTGCCGTCCTTTAAGAGAATGTAGAGCTGGGTCTTCCTGAGCTGGGACATGCGGTAATAGATCCGGGCATTGACGATTGGGTTCCAGGGTAGCTCATTGATGTCCTCATGGAACTGCCGGTACAGGATAAACAGCATCTCAAGGAGTTTTTTTACCGGGAGTTTCTTATCCTTGTTTACCTCATCCTTGAGAGCGTCAAGATAGATCTGGCGCATGCCTGTATAGACCGAATCGCTGGTAAACGAGCAGATCTTGTAACCGGATTTTTTTGCAGCCGCCCCTTTGATAAACAGATGGGTACACTGCTTTGCGATGACGAAATCCTTTAACAGGCCGATGTAGTTTGCAGGAAAGATAATGATATTCTTGTCGATATTGTAGGTATAGACGTCGACAAGCGTCCCGCCGGGTGCTGCATCGGGTTTCCGGAGCAGGGTGATCTCGGTGTCCAGCATCCGTTCGGTTTCGGAAATGAACCTCCGTATCGGCTTGGACAGGGGCATATTGGTCTTCATAGACCTTCACCCGACTATATTCTGAAAACAACAGCGACCCGGCATGTACCCGTACAACCTGTGACACGTATTCTTTACTTTGGACAGGGAAAAAAGTTAGGATTTGGTACTATACCCGTACGTAGACAGCAGGTAAAACGCCGGCATTTTCTTACTGTTTCTTCCGCGGTTTTGCAAGATTATGCAGTAACCCGGTAAAAGGGTTCTGTTTTCTCGGGCGGAAGACCCCCTGGTTGACATACCGCACATCTTCGATGGAGAAGAATGCATCGGGGTTTGTTTCCTCGATATGCCGGGTGATCCGCGGGACATCGTCGCGGTTCACAAGGGAGATAATCATCATAACTCCGCCACGCGCACCTTTTGCGTCAAGGCTGGTAGTGCCATAGTGTTCGGCCTGTAAGAAGTCCGTGATCTCCTCGCCGGTTCCATCGGTAGTGATGATACGCATGATCACCATGCCGATTGAGAGTTTCTCTTCAATGACAAGACCCACGTACGTCCCGAGTGCAAACCCGAAAGCATAGGCGAAGAAATACGAGACATTGGAGAGGTTGTTGAGCACCCCGACAATGGCAAGGAGCCAGATGATAATCTCAAAGAATGCGATGACCGGGGCGAGGTACTTCATCCCTTTTGAGAGAAAGACGATCCGGAGCGTCTCCATGCAGACGTTTGCGATCTGCGCAACGAAGATGAGCAGCGGCAGGATGATCCAGTTAAAGATCCCGGGACTGATGATGAAGAAATCCATAGTGTATGCCTTCTTTTTATTGGGATCGCACACGACCCTGCAGTTGTCCGGCGATAAATTGCAAAACATATGCCGTCGTTTGTATATCAAGATTACGGGAAAATCTGCACAAAAAAAGGGAATCTGGTAAGATTAACGCGATCGCGCGGACGTATGCACCCGGTTTTATGCCCTGTCGTCACGCGTACTTTGCGGGATCTGCATCAAATTTCTTCTTGCAGCCCGGGGCGCAGAAATAATATCGTTTCCCTTTGTACTCGCTCGTGAACTTTGCCGTCTTCTCATCAACGGTCATCTTGCAGATCGGGTCGATTGCCATTTCTTAATCACCACGTGATCTTTTTTCTTTGCTTCCGGTATATACCCTTTGAGGAGGAGCGAGAGGGTTACGACGGTCACTGAGCTCGCGGCCATCGCAAGGGCGGCAAGTTCAGGCCGGAACACGAACCCGAAGAACGGGTAGAGGATACCGGCTCCCACCGGGATCAGGGCCGCGTTGTAGGCAAAGGCCCAGAAGATGTTTCCTTTGATCCTGCCCATCACTTTTTTTGAGAGTTCGAGTGCCGCCACTGCATCGAGCGGGTCGTCCCGTACAAGGACGATCTCCCCGCTCTCGATGGCAATATCGGTCCCGCTCCCGATTGCTATCCCCACATCTGCCTGTGCAAGCGCCGGGGCATCGTTGATCCCGTCGCCAACAAAGGCCACGACTTCTCCTTTCTCCTGCAGGGTTTTTACGACATCAGCTTTTCCCCCAGGGAGGACTTCCGCGATCACCCGGTCGATCCCGATCGTACGGGCAATAGATTCTGCTGTGCGCCGGTTGTCCCCGGTTACCATGATCACGGTGATGCCATGTGCCCTGAGCTGCCGGACCGCGTCCGCGCTTGTGTCCTTAAGAGTGTCCGCGATCGCGATGATGCCCGCCTGAACGTGGCCAACCGCAACAAGGATCGCGGTCTTGCCATCCTGTTCGAAGGCACGGATCTTTGCGTCCATCCCCTCGGGGAGAGCGATACCGTTTTCCTGCATAAGCGTGCGGTTGCCCACGAGCACTTCTTCGCCCAGCACGAGTGCGCGGACTCCTTTTCCTCCGAGAGTATCGAATTTATTGGAATCGCCGATCGCAACACCTTTTGCCTGTGCAGCCCGGACAACTGCCTGTGCGAGCGGGTGATCGGAGTTCTTCTCGACAGCTGCCGCAAGGGAAAGGAGCGTCTCTTCCGTGACGCCGGTTGCCGCGAGATCAGTCACTTCCGGTTTTCCCCGGGTGAGGGTCCCGGTCTTGTCGAAGATCACGGTCGTGACCATCCCGGCGAGTTCGAGCGCCTCGCCGTTTTTGATGAGGATCCCCAGTTCCGCCCCCCGACCGATCCCGACCGTCACAGCGGTGGGCGTGGCAAGTCCGAGTGCGCAGGGGCAGGCGACCACGAGTACCGATATAAGCGCGGTAAGGGCAAAGAGCAGGGTCGCATGAAACAGGAAGTACCATACGATAAATGCAGATGCAGCGATGAGAATGACCGTCGGGATGAAGTACGTGACTGCGACATCCGCAATCCGCTGGACAGGCGGTTTTGACCCCTGTGCATCCCCGACAAGCTTAATGATCTGCGCAAGTACGGTCTCTTTTCCGATCTTTGTCGCTTTGACCGAGAGGATGCCGTTCGTGCTGATCGTGCCGCCGACCACTTGGCTCCCTCTGGTTTTCAGGGGCGGGACCGGCTCCCCGGTGATCATCGCTTCGTTTACATAACTCTCACCGGTCACGACCTCGCCGTCCACCGGGATTTTGCTGCCGGGTTTTACGATTACGATGTCGCCGGCCACGAGATCCTCGATAGCCACGTCGACCTCTTTTTCGTCGCGGATGATTGTCGCGGTCTTTGCCTGGAGCCCGGCAAGTTTTTTGATCGCGTCAGAGGTCCGGCCCTTTGCCCGGGCTTCGAGATACCTCCCGAGCATTAAAAACGCGGCGAGCATGATCGC
>NZ_JBAVMX010000055.1:0-1757 GCF_049690535.1 Methanoregula sp.
TGATCAGCTGGAAGCCGGTCATATCATCCATTCTTGACGCAATTGCAATCCCGAATGCCGTAAACGAGATCCCGACGAGGACCATGAAGCCGAGCGCGATAAAAAACCCGATCGGGTTGTTGATCCGCAGGCCGAGCAGCACAGCAAGGACCATAAGGATGATCCCCTGGATCACTGCCGTCGTCGCTCCCCCGACCGTCTGGCCGAACATGATCTCAAGCCTCGATACCGGTGCGATAAGCGTCTCTTTTAAGAACCCGAACTGCTTGTCCCAGATGATCTGGATGCCGGAGAAAACCGAAGTAAAGAGCACGCTCATCGCGACCATGCCCGGTACGAGAAACATGACATACTGCTGCCCGAGCGATGTGGTGCTGACCACTGAGTTGAGGCCAAAGCCCAGGAACACGAGCAGGAAAAGGGGCATCGCGATACTCCCGACAATCCTGCTCTTTGACCGTACGTAGCGTTTCATGCTCCGCAGCCAGATGGTATAGACGATATCCATGGTTAGTGCCTCATCATTCTGAAGTGCATCCGCATAGAATCCCTTTTGTTCATGTCCTGCTCACGGATGGTTTTTCCGGTAAACGAGAGGAAGACATCTTCAAGGGTCGGCTTATGGACCGAGATGGAGGTGATGGGGATCTTCTCTTCGTTTAAGCGTGTCACGATCGTGCTGAGGTGCTGCTCGGCATTTTTAAGGCTGAGGATCACCTCGCTGTCGTGCGTCTCCATCCTGTTGATCCAGGGTGCCGCAAGAACGGTTGTGATCCGTGCAGTATCCGTTGACTGGATGGTCACCACGTCGCCGCCGATTGAGTCTTTGAGCCGGGCGGGCGTGTCAAGCGCGATGATCTTTCCGTGGTCGATGATCGCGATCCGGTTGCAGAGCCGGTCAGCCTCTTCCATGTAATGTGTCGTAAGGATGATCGTGATGTTTTTTTCCCGGGCCAGGGTCTCGATGTACTCCCAGAGGTGGTTTCTTGTCTGCGGGTCGAGGCCGAGCGTGGGCTCGTCAAGGAAAAGGACGGCCGGGTGGTGCAGGAGCCCTCTGGCGATCTCGAGACGCCGGCGCATCCCCCCGGAAAAGGTCTTGACGATATCTTTCCTGCGGTCCGTGAGTTCGACGAGTTTGAGGAGTTCATCGATCCGCTGCAACCGGATCTCCTTTGGTATACGGTAGAGCCGGCCATGGAAGTCCATGTTCTCCCACGCGGTCAGCTCCTCGTCGAGGCTCTGGTCCTGGAAGACGATCCCGATGGCCTTTCGGACACCGTCCTGATCCTTTGAAATATCGATTCCCATGACCGTAGCGGTACCGGAGGTGGGTTCGAGCGTGGTCGAGAGCATCGAGAGCGTGGTGGTCTTCCCGGCGCCATTCGGGCCCAGAAGTCCGAAAATCTCACCCTGTTCGATATCGAAACTGATCTGGTCCACGGCCACGAGGTCGCCGAAGCGCCGGGTCAGGTCTTTTACGTGTATTGCGATAGTCATGTCAGGTCACTTTTTTGAGGTCGTCGCGGCAGTGCCGGAGAATCCCTATCATTTCAGGTTCCTTTTCTTTGGGCATGCCGTCTACAAGGGATTTTATTTCAAAGAGGACATCCATTCCCGGGCTCCTGAATTCCCCGAAGATCGCGGTGATGAGATGCCGGTAATGATCCATTTTTTTGTGGTGCTCTTTGCTGTGGGCCCTGATCTTTTTGAGCGTGTCCCGCCCGGTACGGGTGAGCATAAACCCGGTACGGGCCCGG
>NZ_JBAVMX010000056.1:0-8187 GCF_049690535.1 Methanoregula sp.
TGGCACCTGACGGTTTCTGGCGGGAGGGTAAAAAATCAGCCCCGAACGTAACCTGATTATTTTGACCCGTTTTTGGTTGTGAGCATTTTTGCATTTGTGGGTAATGACTGCTCTGCACGGGGATGCGAGAGCGATTCTCCCTAAGATCTCCGCTGTGCTCAATGATATTGGAGAAAAACCCGGATTTTTAAAAAATCCGTACCTCCGGCAGATACCGGTATCGGAAAAGCCGGATATCAACAATGGGTTTTTGTGGCCGGTAAAAATGGATATGACGGTTTTTTCTGCGTGCCGTATCACCCGGAATTGCCGGCACCAGAATTTCTGTCAGGGATTTTACTCGGTCTGAGGTGGTTTTACTTCCGGGGGCTTTACAAGTCCGCTCCCGATCGCGATGCCAGCCTTCCTGATCAGGTAGTACGAAGCAGCGAGCCCGACGATAAGGATCCCAAGGCCAATGAGTTCCACTCCGTCAGGAGGGCTCTGCGGATTAAGCAGGATCACTTTCCGCGCAATTGCGATGATCGCAAGGAGCACCACGACTTCGACGTGGATCACATTCTCAACAATATAGGCTTTCATCGTGTCCAGCAGTTCTACCGCGATGAGTACGAGTAAAAAACCACCGAGAGCCGTGGACAGTTCTAAACTGTCCAGGTTAAATGCCGGTGACGGCTTCAGGGCGTTCCAGAGAGACCAGAACATCTGGCCGATCGCAAAGACAAGGACAATAACAAGAAATGCAATAAGCAGTATGTAGACCAGTTTTTCAAAACGGTTGATAAATTTCAGCATCATGCACCTTCATACGGGATCAGATCCGGTTGCCGGGGATCGTAGAGCCAGACCACATCGCCGATAACAATGACTGCCGGCGGTTTCACACCGGCCTGTGCAGCGATATCGCCGATGGTTGTAAGCGGCCCGGTCGTGACCCGGCGATCCCTGCGCAGGCCCCGTTCGATGATGGCAACCGGTGTTTCCCCGGATTTGCCGTTTGCAATCAGGGCCCGGGCGATATTTTTGAGGTTTGCCACACCCATCAGGATCACAATCGTGCCGCGTCCCTGCGCGAGCAGTTTCCAGTCAAGTGCCGGTTCGGGTTTTGTCGGGTCCTCGTGGCCGGTCAGGATCGTTACCTGCGAGGCATACTTGCGGTGCGTGACCGGAATGCCGACCGATGCAGGCACGGCAAGCGCACTCGTGACACCCGGAACCATCTCAACCTCGATACCAGCAGCCCGCAGGGTCTCAATCTCCTCCCCGCCCCGGCCAAAGAGAAATGGGTCGCCACCTTTAAGCCGGACAATATTTTTCCCTTTTTTTGCCCGGTCGACCATCTGGGCTTCGATCTCGTGCTGCTCAAGGATGTGCCGGCCGCCAAATTTTCCGCAATCGATCTTTTCGGCTTTTTTTGGGAGGGATGAGAGGATCTCCTCACCGGGCAGCTGGTCGTAGAAGATGACCTCTGCCGCGTCGATGATCTCTGCTGCCCGCTGGGTCAAAAGGCCCGTGCCGCCCGGGCCGGAACCCACAAGAAAAACTTTACCGGTCATAAGAAATTCCGAGTGTCTGGTACGCTTCTGCGATCAGGTCGCCGGCCCGTGCCCGCAGGGCATCTCCCTGTGCCCGCGCCTCATCGATGGTCTCTACATTTTTCTCGATACGTTCGGTCCGTTTCCCGTCAAGGGAAAGGACTTCGGCAATCAGGTGCCCGCCCTTGCAGTAAATACCCATGGGCGTAAAGCACCCTGCGCCCACCTGCTCCATCACCGCCCGTTCGATCGCTACGTCTTTACGGGTTCCGGAATGATCAATCGCGGAGAGTACTTCCATGAGTGAGGGATCGGCTTTACTTACGACAGCGATCGTGCCCTGGTTGGGAGAGGGGACGAATTTTTCGGGGGGCAGGCGATCACCCGGGATCCGGATCCCAAGCCTTGTAAGGCCGGCCTCGGCAAGGACGATCGCGTTGTACTGCCCTTCGCTGAGTTTCTTTAACCTCGTGTCCACGTTTCCCCGCAGGTCGTTTATGGTGAGACAAGGATCATGGCGCAGGAGCTGGGCCTTCCTCCGGGTTGAAGAGGTACCGATTATTTTTATCGCGGACATCGACCCGGAATAGGCAAGGTAATCGGCGGGAGAGTCGCGGAGAAGGATCGCGGAGGTGAACAGACCTGACGGGCGGATCGCGGGGATGTCCTTCATGCTGTGCACCGCACAATCGATCTCGTTATTGAGGATCGCGTCATCAAGCGCCCGGACAAAGACACCCTGCTTCCCAATCTCGTGGAGCGGGACACCGGTGACCTCGTCCCCTTGAGTGCTGATAATCTTCTGCTCGACCTCAATCCCGAGTGCCGCCAGTTTCTTGCAGACAGTCGCGGTCTGGGCAAGCGCAAGTTTGCTGCCCCGGGTGCCGATCCTCACCGTCATGCGGTGTACCCCCCGCAGATGGCTTCAAGGTTTTCTTTCGTATGTGCCACTGATAGGAAATTGGTCTCGAACTGGGAGGGCGGGAGGAAGATACCGCGTGCGAGCATCTTCTGCCAGAACCGGGTAAAGGCCGCCGTGTCGCACTCTTTTACTTCGGTGTAGTTCTGCGGTGCCTTGCTCCTGAAGAAATACTTGAACATCGAGGCGATCCTGACAAACGAGCCCCCGGTTTTTCCTTTCCCGGCAAGTGACTCTTCGATCCCCCGGGTCTTTTCCTCAAGGTCTGCATAGGTTGCGGGATGGTCGTGCAGCCAGCGGATCGTCGCAATCCCGGCTGTGAGTGAAAGAGGGTTTCCCGAGAATGTGCCGGCCTGGTAGACCGGGCCCTGCGGTGCGACAAGCGACATGATCTCGCGTTTCCCGCAGAATGCCCCGATGGGAAGACCGCCGCCGATGATCTTCCCGAGGGTTGTGAGATCCGGCCTGACGCCGAATTTTACCTGGGCGCCGCCAATGCCGAGCCGGTAGCCGGTGATCACCTCATCGAAGATCAAAAGGACATCGTGGGCTTTTGTGATCTCCCGGATATCTTTTAAGTAGCCGTCCTTCGGGATCACCGGCCCGATGTTCCCGAGCACCGGTTCGATAATGAGCGCGGCGACATCGGTATTTTTTGCAAGCAGGGTTTCGAGCGCTTCAGGATCGTTGTAGGGCAGCTGCCGGGTGTGGGCGACGAGATCGCGGAGCACACCGGCAGAGTCGGGGACGCCCATCGTGGTCGCACCGGATCCGGCTTTCACGAGCACGGCATCGTGGGCACCATGGAACCCCCCTTCGATCTTCACGATATCGGATTTGCCGGTAAAGCCCCGGGCAAGCCGGATCGCGGCCATCGTCGCCTCGGATCCGCTCGACACGAACCTGACCATGTCCATACCCGGGTGGTCCCCGGTGATGAGCCGGGCAAACTCCGGCTCCTCCGGGATCGGCGTGCCGTACAGCCAGCCCTTTTCGAGCCGGGCGGCAATCGCTTTTTTTATTTCCGGGTGGGCGTGGCCAAGGAGAAGAGGACCGTAGGCCATGCAGCAGTCGATGAGAGTTGTGCCATCGACTGTGGTAAGATGTGACCCTTCTGCACGGGCCGTGTAAAAAGGATATGGTTTGATTGCCCGGACCGGGCTTGAGACGCCGCCGGGCATCAGGGTTTTTGCCTGCTCGAAAAGATCCTGGCTCTTCATGTCAGAGCCACCCGCACACATCACAGGCAAAATAGGTGATGATAAGATCGGCTCCCGCACGCTTGATGCAGGTCAGGCTTTCAAGGACGGTTTCTTTCTCTTTTATCCAGCCACGTTCGGCAGCGGCCTTGATCATGGAATACTCCCCGCTCACCTGGTACCCGGCAACCGGGAGGCCGAGCGTTGCGATCTCTGCAAGGACATCGAGATAGGGGCCGGCGGGTTTTACCATCAGGATATCGGCGCCTTCCTCCATGTCAAGTTGGGATTCGAGGTATGCCTCGCGGCCGTTTGCCGGGTTCATCTGGTACGTGCTGCGGTCGCCAAACGAGAAACCAGACTCTGCGGCCTCCCGGAACGGGCCGTACAGGGCGGATGAGAATTTGGTCGAGTACGACATGATAAGCACGTCCTCGTACCCCTCGGCATCGAGCGCAGTCCTGATGGACCGGACCATGCCGTCAAGCATGCAGGACGGGGCGACAATATCCGCACCGGCTTCCGCGTGGCTTATCGCAATCCGGTTCATGAGGAGCAGGGACTCGTCATTTAAGAGTTCCTTTTCCCCGCAGCGTGTCCCGCCCACGATCCCGCAGTGCCCGTGGCTAGTATACTCGCAGGCACAGACATCGGTGATGACGACCATTTTCGGGTATGCTGCCTTGATCCGCCGGACTGCCTGCTGCACGATCCCGTCGGCATCATACGCGCTCGTTGCCGCATCATCCTTGTGGGCCGGTATGCCAAAGAGGAGAACGGCCCGGATACCCCGCTCCCACATCTTCCCGGCAATGCCGGCGATCCCGTCAACCGGGTACCGGAACTGCCCGGGCATGGACTCGATCGGTCTTGGGGTCGTGGTGGTCTCATCAACAAAAAGGGGGGCGACGAGATCGTTTTTGGTCAGGGTCGTCTCACACAAAAGCGGTTGGACATTGCGGGACCTTACCCGCCTCATTCGTCGCTCTGGAAACATGCGCACCGTACCTCGGACGTTGATGATTACAGATTGCAGATGCATCGTATTTATGGTTATATTATCCGGGAGAGCGGCAAGGGCAGGTCATGCCGGAAAAACGGGCAGGCAATATATTTCCCGTACCGGGGTGCAACCTTACAGGTATGCAGAGATCCATTGTTTTCGGATTATGCCTGATTGTCTGTGCCGCCATTCTTGGTGCCGGATGCATGTCCTTATCCGGTGCAGGGAGTGCTCCCGCTGCCGGTACTGTGACACCGGTCCCGTCAGCGAATGTTTCGCTTGCCCTGCTCGCCATCGCACCTGCCGATGTGCCGGCCGGCTATACGCTTGTCTCGGCCCGGCAGAAATCGGCTGACGAGATGAGCACGCTTGCAAAAGATCTCGGGTGGCAGCAGGGATATGTTGTCATCTATTCCACACCGGTGAACAGTACGGGCGGGCCGACGACCATCACCCAGACCCTCACGGTGTATTCCAATAAGAGCACATCCGATATGGTCTCCCTTATTTATTCAAACGAGCAGCAGCAGAAGGGACTCGTCTTCTCCGATCTCGCACAGCCCGCAACCGGCGCCAACACCCGGGCCTTCTCCGCGGTGCCGGTCAATGCGACACCCACGGCTATTTCCGGCATGACAGCCTTTGCAGAAAGTACCGGGACCGCCCCGGAAGAAGGCTATATGGAGGTTATTTTTGGCAAGGATACCGTCACTGAAGTGATCCGGATGACCGGCCCCGGTGCGCAGTACGACACGCTCAAATCCCTTGCAGAGACGGCATACGCAAAATCCGGCTGATACCAAACCGGGGAAAATACTTTTTTTAATTGCCGCGAAAGCGGCTGGTTCAGGCAGTCCGCTTCATCACGAACCGGTCTTCGCTTTCACCAAAATAGCCGCGTGCAAGGGATGCCTGCACGAACCCTTCCTGGTGGTACAGCCGCACAGCCGGTTCATTTTTTGGGGAGACCGTAATGGAGATGGTTGTTACCGACCGACCGTGTAGCACACCGCAGATGGCCCGAAGGAGCATGGTCCCGATCCCCCGGTGCCGGAACCCGTCTTTTACCATCATGCGGAGGATCCATGCCTGCCCGGGATCGTCCTGAACGATAAGGCCGACAGTAAACCCGACCACAGTCGTCCCGGATACTGCCACAAGAAACGTCGCAGGAGCGAGCGCTCCCATCTGGCGGACAAAGACCGCTGACCGGTAGGGTTCATGCACACCGGCGGATTCCAGTCCGCTCACTTCAGAAAAATCTTCGTCCCGGTAGGGCCTGATCAGGAGTTCGGGTGTTTCAGGTGCCGGCATGATATCGGATCCCGTGTCTTCGTTTGTCCCGGCCGGGCCTGTTACTCCGGGACGTCCCGTGTTTCGGGAGGCGTTATGACCATACCTCCCCGGGTGAGGGCCTGGACGAGCGCTTCTGCGGCACTGCGATCGCCCTCCTCGGCGCACGCACGGATGGATGCGGTCGCATCCGTCAGGATCTTTTTGGTGAGCACCCGGGAGAGGTCGTCAATCACTTCAGCGGTCTTCTCGTCGGCCCCGCCCAGCCGGGCAAGCGCCTTGTCCCGCTCGCGCACCCTGACTGCCTCTGCCCAGCTGTGCAGGGCGGCGATGCAGTCATCGGCCGCTCTCCGGTGCAGCTGGCGAATGAACAGTTCGAGTTCCTCGCTGACATATGCCGTGGCCCGTTCTGCCTCGGCCCTGCGGGTGCTCATGGTCTGTTCGTTAACTTCACGCAGGTTGTCCATCGTAAAGAGCCGGACACCATCGATGGTGCCGGCCCCCTCCTCGACATCCCGGGGCTGGGCAATGTCGATTAAGATAAGCGGGCGGGGGTGGCCTTCGATCGGCCAGCACCGATCCCGCATCGCCTCCTTTAATTCTATCTTGTGGATGACCGGGTGCGGCGCAGAGGTGCACGAGATCACGACATCCGAGAGGGTGATGTAGTGGTACAGCTCGTTGAGCCGGACGGCTTTGCCGCCGATCTTCTCCGCGAGCTTGACCGCCCGCCCGTACGTGCGGTTCGCGACATACATAGCGGTCAGGTGTTTTGCCGCAAGTGCCTGGGCCACGAGAAGCCCCATCTCGCCGCTGCCGATCACAAGGATGTGCCGGCCCTCAAGTGTCCCAAGTTCGGACTCGGCAAGGAGGACTGCGGCGGAGCCAACCGAGACAGCGCCCCGGTTGATCTGCGTGCGCTTCCGTACTCCGACTCCCACATGCACGGCCTTGTTGATGCAGAGTTCGAGAAAACTGCTCGCGGTGCCGGCTTCCTCTGCATCGGCGAGCGCCTTCTTGAGCTGCCCGATGATCTGGTCTTCGCCTACGATCATCGATTCGATGCCGGCTGCAAGCGAGAGGAGGTGGCGGAGCGCGTCCCGGCCTTCGAGCAGGAAAAATCCCGACCTGCCCTGACCGTCGAGGAAGTCCCGGAGCGTCCCGGCATCGCCTTCGACAATAACCTCGACCCGGTTGCAGGTCTGGAGGAGGAGCACGCCGCTAAACCTCCTCGCCGCGGCTTCAAGGAATGCCGGCTCGTCCCCGAACCGGAAGTTTTCGAGCGCGATGACATCAGCGGTGTGATGGCTGACGCCGGCAATTGCGATCCTTGCTACCGGTTCAGTCATGAAGGTACCTCTCGCTCACATCTTCCCATGCACGTTCAGGAGATTTTTTAAGAAGCGTCCAGACCAGTTTGTCGTTGAGCACCGCGGTGAGGATCCGCCGCCGCTCTGCCTGCGTGACTGGCCGGTCTTTCAGGGTCTCCCGCAGCCGGTGCTGGAGCTCGATCATGGCATCGAGCGAGGGGTATCGCCTTTCGATATCCTGCCTGAGGAACCGGGAGACCGCCGGGCTCTCGCCCCCGGTGCTGATCGCGATCGTGTAATGCGCTCCCATCGTCATCGCCGGGATGATAACATCGCCGGGCTCGCCGTCCGCGTTGTTGAAGAGCACGCCGTGTTCCTGGCAGAGCGCCCCGATCCGGTTGTTCTCAGTCTTGTCGGAGAGCGCCGCGATGACAAGGAACGTATTTTCAATGATCGTATGGAGCTCGGCATCCGTTGCCGTGCGGGTGTCGAGCGCGTAGACCTGGACCGGCAGCGCCTTTATGGCCGGGGTAAACTTCCTGCTGACCACGAGGACCTCTGCCTCGTTTGCAAAATGCCCGGCTTTGCGTGCCGCTACCTCTCCCCCGCCGAATATGACGACCTGCTTTCCCGTGCACTCCACGAAGAGAGGTATCATTGATCAATAGATAGAGCGATAGCGTTACATTAAGATATGGCATCCGGATCCGGGCCGGGGCAGTTGCAGTACTCTGCTGGTGGGCTCATGCCACCACACTTCCCGCACAACGGGGGAGCAGCCCGGCAAATACGCTCATTTTGAGTCCAGAGTTCGATATACTTAAATCGTTTGAGTACCCACACTTTAGAGCGCATTGCGCCGATAGTGTAGTGGTTATCACTAGGCGTTGCCAACGCCTAAACCCGGGTTCGAGTCCCGGTCGGCGCA
>NZ_JBAVMX010000057.1:0-16877 GCF_049690535.1 Methanoregula sp.
GGCTGGGCATACAAAAACCCCTTACCGGCTTTTCAGGCACCCGTGCGGTGCTGCTCGGTGCCGGGGGCGTCGCAGCAGCGGCTGCCTACGCGCTTACGAACCTGGACATGGAGGTCACGATCCTGAACCGGACGCCGGAGAAAGCGCGGACGCTTGCGGAACAGTTCGGCTGCCGGTGGCGTGCGTGGAACGGCTTTGACGGGATGAACCCGGATCTGGTCGTGAACGCAACCTCTCTTGGCATGCAGCCGGATACGAGAAGCCCGCTGCGTGACGATCAGCTCAAAAAGGAGATGACCGTATTTGATCTTGTGTACACACCTCCGGTAACCCCCCTGATAGCGGCTGCACGAAAAGCCGGCTGCGCAACCATCACCGGTACCGAGGTCTTTATCCACCAGGCACGGGAGCAGTTCCGGCTCTTCTTTGGGATCGATGTGCCCGATACGACAATACGGGAGATACTGGCATGAACACGTTTGGAAGGAACTTTGCAGTAACGACGTTTGGCGAGAGCCATGGACCGGCGGTCGGGGCAGTCATCGACGGGTGCCCGGTCCGTCTCGGATTATCACCGGCCGACATCCAGCCGCTGCTTGACCGGCGCCGCCCGGGTGCGTCGCCGCTCACGTCGGCCCGGAGCGAGAGCGACACGGTCGAGATCCTCTCGGGCGTGTTTGAAGGACAGACGACCGGCGCGCCCATCGCGCTCTTAGTGAGAAACAAGGACGTGCACTCGGAGGACTACAAGGCGCTCCGGGAAAAGTTCCGGCCCGGCCACGCGGATTTCACGTACCAGGAGAAGTACGGTATCCGTGATCACCGGGGCGGCGGCCGGAGCTCGGGCAGGGAGACGGTCGGCCGGGTCGCGGCCGGGGCCGTGGCACTGAAGTACCTCGCGACAAAAGGGATCGCGGTCACCGGCCGGATCGTCTCCGTGCACGGCAGGACCGCCCCGCAGGAGATCGATGCGGAGATCCTCTCGGCAAAAGCGGCCGGGGACTCGGTCGGCGGGATCGCGGAGATTGTGGCAACCGGCTGCCCGGCCGGCCTCGGTGACCCGGTCTTTGGGAAACTTGACGCAGCGATCGCCGGCGCCATGATGGGGATCGGTGCGGTAAAAGGCGTGGAGATCGGTGACGGGTTTCTTGTTGCCGAAAAGTTCGGAAGCGAGAACAACGACCCGATGACTGCGACCGGATTTAAAAGCAACCACGCGGGCGGCATCCTCGGCGGGATCTCCTCTGGGCAGGAGATCGTTGTTCGCATCGCCGTAAAACCCACGCCGTCGATTGCAAAAGTCCAGCAGACCCGGGATATTCACGGGAACGCGGTGACAATCACCGTGGGCGGACGGCACGACCCTTGCATCGTGCCCCGGATCCTTCCGGTAGCAGAAGCGATGCTCGCGCTCGTGCTCGCCGATGCGGTGCTGGAACAGGAAAAATACCGGTAACTTTTTTTTCTGCCGACCCCGGTCAATTCCAAGATGTTCCCCGGCAATCAGGCCAGCAGTTTCTGCAGGGCCACAAACTCTTCAACCGAGTACTGCCCGGCTGCTGTCGGGACGCCGGCATGGCAGTAGACCAACTCCGAGCCAAAGAGCGGGAGGATCGCCCGGGCATACCGGAATGATGCTCCCATGACCCCGGTGCAGATCGGTTTCTTTGCCGCCCGGGTAAATGCGATAAGATCGATGAGGTCGTCCTCGTTTGTTGGGGTGACAATAATTTTCGGGATGTCACCGTACGATCTCAGTTCCTGTTCGAGCACAAACAGGATGTGCAACGGCATCATCTGCGCCGAATGGTGCGAGGCGATGATCGTTTTTCCCGCCTCTTTTACGGGGGCCGCCTGCCTCGCAAACTGCTGCTCGACATCGACATAGTCCACGAGCGGGATGAGCGGTGCAATCTTTTTTGCCCATTCCTCCGGGCTGCCGAAGTACTGCCCTCCTTCCTGTGCGGAGCGGAACGTGGCGATGATGGGAAGAGAACATGCTTTTCTGCACGTTCGCACCAGTTCCACCGGATCGCCGTCCATCAGGTCGAAACGGAGCTCGATGAGATGGGCGCCCTGTGCCTGTGCGGCGGCAGCCTGTGCGGGATCGGTGAGAGCGGCTACGATCTGCATGTACCTGACCGTTAGCCGCGGGGCCACAAAAAGATGTGCCCGGCCGGGGGCCGTTTCCCGGCTTTGAGGAGGATACCGGTTTATCCCCTTCCGGGTTGAAACTGTCCGCTTGATATGGAACGTGCGGCAGTCATGACAAATCTCCGGCTTCTTGGCATAGCGCTCGGGTGGTGTATCCTTCCTGCACTTATCCTGCCGCTTGGTGCTGCATACCTGCTTCGCATCTCCCTTGCCCCGGTTATTGCCCTGATCACGAGCGCGTTCCTGATTGAGTACGGGTCGATCCCGATCGGGATCGGTCTGGGTCTCCCGCCCCTGTATGTCCTGTGTGCCGCGACAAGCATCGAGGCCGGGATCTTCCTTGGGATCTACGGCATACTCGATACCGCCGGGCAGACCTCAAAACATATCGCATGGTTCCTGGAAAAAACAAAGAACCTCGCGGAGCGCTCAAAGATGTTCGACCGGTACGGCATTCTCGGCCTCTTCCCCTGCGAGATCCTGATCGGGGTCTACCTTTGTGCGCCGGCATCCCGGTTGTTCGGGTGGCAGCGGGAGCGGGCGTTTGTCGTCACCATGGCCGGGTACTGCGTCGCCGCTGTTGCCACCACGCTTGCCACCCTCGGCCTGATCCGGTATTTCATTCCCTAAAAAAAACGGAGTTCCTATGCCAGAAAAAAACCTGCACCCTTCACAAAAAATCCCCGAACTGCTCGCGCCGGCTGGATCGATGAATGCATTCTATGCCGCAGTCGCTGCCGGGGCCGATGCAGTCTACCTGAGCGGGAAGCAGTTTGGCGCACGGAAATTCGCCCGTAATTTTTCTGATGAAGAGATAGCAGAAGCAGTCGGGTACGCCCATGCCCGGGGCGTGCGGGTCTACGTGACCACGAACACGCTCGTCCATGACCGGGAGATCCCGGGCATCGCGGAGTACCTTGTCCGGCTGTACGCGACCGGGGTCGATGCTGTGCTCGTGCAGGACCCCGGGGTCGCAGCGCTCGCCCGGGAGATTGTGCCCGGCCTTGTCCTCCATGCCTCGACCCAGCTCACGATCCACAACGCGGAGGGCGTGAGGTGGGCGCATGAGCAGGGATTTTCCCGGGTGGTGCTTGCCCGGGAACTCTCCCTTGCCGAAGTAGAATCAATTGCATGGGCAACCGCTGATACCGGTGTCGGCCTTGAAGTTTTCGCACACGGTGCCCTCTGCTACAGTTACTCGGGCCAGTGCCTGCTCTCGTCCGTGATCGGCGGCCGGAGCGGGAACCGGGGCATGTGCGCCCAGCCGTGCCGGATGAAATATTCGCTTGTCACGGCCGATGTCGACAAATACGGCCGGCCAACCGATGCAAGCGAGGTGCCTTTGCAGGAAAAGTACCTCCTCTCGCCAAAAGATCTCTGTACCTACCGCGAGATCCCCCGGCTCGTAAACGCCCCGGTCGCATCGTTGAAGATCGAGGGCCGGATGAAATCCCCGGAGTACGTGGCCATTGTCGTTTCCACGTACCGGCGTGCACTCGATGCGGCGGCAGCCGGTAGTTTTACCCCGGACAAATCCGCTGAAAACGATCTGCTGCTCGCGTTCAACCGGGAATTTACCCGGGGCCACCTATTCGGCGACAGGAACGAAAAACTCATGGGCAGGGACCGGCCGGACAACCGGGGCCTGCTTATTGGGACCGTCACCCGGTACGATCGTACCAGGAGGACTGTCACCATCACCCCGGACCATCCCGTCACCCTGCACCCCGGGGACGGGCTCCTCTTTACCCTTCAGAACCATCCGGCAGCAGCGTGGGGTTTCGCCCTCAACAGCGAACCCGATGTGCAAAACGACGGGATGATTGTGCTTGCCGTTTCCCGCCCGGCGCTCGAAGGCTCGCGGGTCTTTCTCACCTCATCGCAGGTGCTCGCAGCCCGTGCCCGGCAGATAGGGGCACTGGCCCCGCCGGACCTGCGCCACCTGGTGCCGATCGATATGGTCGCAACGGTTGCCGCTGACGGGCACCTGATCCTTGCAGGCACGATCCATCCGCCGGGAAAAGAACCGGTTGTTGTGGAAAATACTTCAGACCTCCACCTCGTCCCGGCCCGATCCCGCCCGCTCTCGGAAGAAACGCTTGCCGCACAGCTCACAAAGACCGGGGGAACGCCGTTTGGTATCGCAAACCTGGACCTCACCTATGACGGCACCCTGTTTACCCCGGTAAGCGAGATTAACCGGGTACGGAGGGAATTTTTCATCCGGGCCGGGGAGGCCTTGATAGCATCTTTCCGTCCCCTGCCGGAAGAGGTGGCAGCAGCAAAAAAGCGTCTTGCAACGTTTATTGCCGGACATCCGTCCCCCGTCTCTTCCACGCCCAAAACCCCCCCGGTCTCCCAAAAGAAGCCCATGAACATTATCCTGTACGCGGACTGCATGGACGCCGTGGATGCCGGTACCCGTGCCGGGGCAAAAACGATCTGCTTTGAACCCCTGGGCTTCCCGTACCCGTCAGGTATTGATGCAGAATCCGAGAACGCCCGCATCGAGGCGGCGGTTCGCACCGCACTTGAAATCTGCCGGGCACATGACGCACGGCTCATCTGGAAACTACCCCGGATCACCCGGCAGGGCGAGATCGCTGCGATCCGGTCGGTCCTGCCCCGGCTGCACGTGGCAGGCCTCCGTGAGTGCATGGTGGAAAACCCGGGAACTGCGCTTGCCGTACAAGAAGCGGTACCGGGTCTTGCCCTTGCCGGGTCATGGGGGCTGAACGTCTTTAATGCGGAGACAATCCGGGTCTTTGCCCGACAGCATTTTACGATGCTCCAGGTCTCCCCGGAACTATCCGGTAACGAGATCGCCGTACTTGCCCGTGAGGTACACCGGCAGGGGGACGGGCCGGAGCTTGCCGTGTTCGCGCAGGGAAACCTTGAGACGATGGTGACCGATGACTGCCTGCGTGCCGTCATCACTAAGTGTCGGCGCACGTCAGGTCCCTGCAGGAATACCCGCTGGATCGGGATCCGGGACGAGACCGGGCGTCTTTTCCCGGTACATGTGGACGGCGCCTGCCGGAGCCATATTTTCAACGCCGCCGAGACCTGCCTCATCGATGTGGTACCGGAACTGGCAGCGGCCGGGATCAATGCAGTCGCGATTGATGCACGGGGAAAACCGGCAGACTATGCGAGGGAAATGGTGAAGGCCTACCGTGAGGCAATCGCGCCTGCCGCACAAAAACCCGGTGCCACGTCCCGTGATCCTGCCACGCTCAGGGAACGGGTAAAATCGATAGCTCTCGGGGGCATTACTGCCGGTCACTACACCCGGGGGTTAAAGGAAGAATGATCCCATCTGCGCCGGTCGGGCCGGGGAGCGAAAGGTTGAATGGAACCGGCGTGCAACACCTCAAGCACGAGGAATGATGTAAGATGCCGTCACCCCTGATCCTGGTAAACCTCAAGACCTACAAGGAGGGCACGGGCAACCGCGCCCACCAGATTGCCACTGATGCCCAGCTCGTCGCACGCGAGAGCGGGGTGACCATCGGTCTCGCGCCCGGGTACATCGACCTCCACCCGCTCTGCCACCATTTCGCAATCCCCGTATACGCCCAGCACGTGGACGGGTACGAGCCCGGCGCCCACACCGGCCATATCACAGCCGATGCACTCAAACTGGCAGGAGCCGCCGGGTCGCTTGTCAACCATTCAGAGCGTCGCCTGACCCTTGCAGAGATCGAGGCGTCGGTACGGGCTCTCCAGTCCCATAAGCTCACGGCTGTTGTCTGTTCCAATAACGAGATCGCGAGTGCCGGTGCCGCGGCGCTTGGCCCGGAGTATGTAGCCATCGAACCGCCGGAACTGATCGGGAGCGGCGTCTCGGTTTCAAAGGCAAACCCCGATATCATAAAAAGGTCGGTCGCGGCCGTGCATGAGGTTAACCCGAAAGTAAAAGTCCTCACGGGAGCCGGTATCCAGAGCGGCGAATGTGTGAAGATTGCTGTCGATCTCGGGACAGATGGGGTGCTCCTTGCCTCAAGCGTGGTAAAGGCTGCCGATCCGGCCGCTGTGCTCCGGGATCTTGTTTCAAAACTCTAAAACAGGAAAATATTTTTGGGTATCGGTATTACTTAAGGAACAGGTACCAGATACCGACAATAACCACGAATATTACCACACCGATCCCGATAACAGTTGCACTGCTGATCTCTTTGGATTCTGTTGTTTCTGCCATTTCACAAAACCTCTGGTGTGGCACCAGCCACAACAAGAATCACTTTTTTTATACTGATTTATAAAGATTTCTAAAAGCGTGGAAGAATATCCCCTGAAATGTGCAGGATAATGTAAAAAGGGGCGTTTTTGTGCCGCACATACCGGTCAGGATCCGGTCCGCACGGTCAGACGATGAGGGTGATCAGGTCGTGCTTGGTAATCACACCCCGGACCAGTCTTCCCTCGGTCACCAGCACCGCGTGGTTCTGCTGGAGGATGTTTACCACCGTTTCGACATCCATATCCGGTGGGACCGTGGGGAAACCGGGCTCCATGAAGTCTTTTACCATGAAGAGGTGCGTATGATGGAGGCGCTGTTGCTCGATCGCTTTTACGATCGCCGATTCGGAAATACACCCGACCGGTGAACCCCGCTCGATCACCGGCAGCTGGGAGATGTTGTTCTTTTCGAAGATCTCCACGGCCTGCGATATACTTGCCTGAGGCTGGATGGAGAGCACCGGTGTATGCATAATCTGGCCGGCCGTCATTTTCTTTGGTTCAGCATTATTGAGCACCACGATAATCTTGTTTAAGGTGCTGACCCGGGGGTCGACACTGCCTGCCTCGATCCGGGCCACCATCGACTGGCTGATGCCTGCCCTCTTTGCGATCTCGGTTTGCCTGAGCCCCAGGGTTTCGCGGCGGGAACGGAGTTCTTCAGGACTCGGTATATGCATATGCAATTACTGATAGTGATAATGCAATATCAACTTTAGGATGGCGGTAAGATCCGCTGGTTTTCGGTACTACAAAAACTCCTGTTCCGGCCCTGCAATCCCCCGCAGTTCAGGGGGACGTTTTCCCCGGATCCACTCACACCCGGTACCTGTGGCAGGGGGTGTTTCCTCACACAAAAAAGGCCGTGCGCGGGAGGAGGTCCCGGACACTTTTGCGTGCCTGTTTATGAACAGTAATCATCCCGAAGTATGGTCACGTGCAAAATTCTTTTAAAGCCCGACACGAATAGAGGAAGATAGAATAATCCAAACCGTGTGTTGGATTAGTGTTGAACATGACCGTCAGTGTCAGCAACGACGACGATGATAAAGAGGCTAAACGTTTCGCGTTTTCTCTCTCTTTTGCAATGACACGCTGTATCATTGATGCAGCGCGTGAATTTATGGATCATGCTTCTGCCCAGTTCACTCATTTTGCCCGGGACTCCGGTTCCACGGGCAGGTCTGTACCGGGAATCCCCGGCCCCCGGGATATCTCTGTCAGGGGAACGAGCGAGCTGATCTGCGGATGAACGATCGGTGGGTCGACACCCCGCAGCCAGATGATGAGCTGCAGACAGAGAGTACGGTCGCGTCCGGTCCCGCAAATCCCTTTTCCCGGCCTGGCATAAGCCGGCGGGCGACGGTACGGGCGGCGCTGCTTGACCAGACGCCCGCACGGGGAGGGAACAGCCATGCCACCCATGCCCATCTCGTGACGAGAAAAGAACCGGTGATGACCCGGGATTCCCTTGCGATTGTCATGCGGGACCACGCGTACCATGTTATCGCCGAGGACTACTCGTACAAGACCGAGGCATATTATACCATCCTTGAGCGTGAACTGGCCGGGGACGATATCCGCCCGTCCAGCCGGGCAGTCCTTGACGCATTCGTGGTGCCCATCTGTCTCGAGCGGGCAAAAATTGCCGGTATCCCGGTCGTGGAGTGGGGCATCTCGCAGGCCTACGTCCCGCTCCCGGCGATCCTCTACGGGCTCAACTACTTTGCCACCGCTTCGGACTTCTTTGTCGTGCAGGACAACGAGCAGGCAAAAGACGTCATCAAGCACATCACAAACAAGGGCAAGTACCCGTTCTGCTACCAGAAACTCGACGACGGGGCAACCATCCATACCTGCACGGCGGTCTTTGGCCGGACCACGGGGAGCTGCACTGCAGTTGCCGGGTATGCAGCGATGATCTACGAACTCTTCTCAATCCCGCTCGTGAGCATGGTCTTTGTAAAGACCGAAAAAGAGTTCGCACTCTCGTCCCTTGCACCCACGCGGTACACCCATCTTACCGAAAAAGAGCGGGCGCTCCTGACTGCATACCGGGACGAGCAGGAGTTTCTATGAGCAGGCTCGGGATTTTTGTCGACAGGAAAACCCTCTCCAATGCCGAGCAGCTCAGCGCCCTCATCCACTGCCGGGATGTGGCAGAGGGCCTCGGACACAACGTGGAGTTTCTCTTCCCGGTCGACATTAACAAGATCAAAAAGATGGACGCACTCTTCATCCGGGCCCGGACCGACCCGATGAACATCACGTATGTCGCCGCCCGCATGGCCGACTTCCACGGCATCCCGGTCATTGACGACGCTGATTCCATCCAGATCTGCGGCGACAAGATCAACATGTACTCCCATCTCCAGAAAAAGAACGTCGCGCTCCCGAAAACCGTCTTCCTCTCGAAAAACGACCTGTCGGTCGAACGGGTCTCGCAGCTCTTCGATACACTCGGGACACCGCTCATCATCAAAGAGCCGTCGACCTCGTTCTCGCTCCGGGTCGAAAAGGTCATGGATATTGCCGGGTTCTTCCGGGTCGCGAGAAGATTCATCAAGATGTCGGACTGGATTGTCGTCCAGCAGTTCGTGCAGAGCACATACGACTGGCGGGTCGGTGTGCTCGGCGGAAAACTCCTGTACGTCTGCAAGTACACGATCCCCTCGGTGACGTTCAAGATCCAGGCATCGGTAAACGGCCACATCGTGTACTGCGGGGTCGAGAGCATGCCCGAGGAGAAGGTACCACCGCATGTTATCCAGCTCGGGATCGATGCGGCCGAAGCGATCGGAAACGGCCTTTATGGCGTAGATATCAAGAACAACAATGGCGATGCCTGCGTGATCGAGGTAAACGACAACCCGTCGCTTGAGAGCGGCGAGGATGCCCACTACCCCCGGGTCTACGAACGTATCGTCAACCACCTTTTTGCAGCGTGATCATCTTTGACTGAAAACTGGCTGCTTCGTGCTGAAGCTATCTGTATGGCATGCGGGGGACACTGCTGCGATGAAGCGCACCCCCCCGTCACCAAAAACCGTTACGACGAACTGATCACCGCAGGAGCAACGCCTGCGTGTTTTGAGAACGAGGGTTACCTGCGCCTTAAAACCCATGCCGACGGCACCTGTATCCTCATGAAGGACCACAAGTGTACCTGCCACCAGGTCAAACCCGAGACCTGCCGGGCCGGGCCGTTTACCTTCGATGTGGAGGGCGATACGATCCGCATTTTCTTAAAACATGCCTCTATCTGCCCTATTGTCCCTCTCCTCAAAGAGGAGCCCGGGGCGTACCGCCAGCAGTACGACCAGGCGGAGACAAACATCCTGCACCTCGTCAGCCATCTCACCGATACAGAGATAGCAGAGATCAACCGGATCGATGAGCCGGACACGGATCTGGTCATGACCATCCCCCGGGGACACCGGTGCGCATGACGATTGGCACAGAACACGAATATTCGATAAACGACGCCTACTTTACGGCGCTTCCCGTATCCGACCAGATCCTCAAGGCCATCTGCGGGAGGTTCGAGAGCGAGATCTCCTTTGGCGAGACAAAACTGGGTAAAGAACTCCAGAAGACGGTACTTGAATTTCTCCCGCGTGTCCCGGCGCCGGGTCCTGCGGCGCTCGAAGCGATGCTCATGGCGGGCATCAGGAAATTTTACCACATCTTCCCCACCCAGTACCACCTGCTCGGCCTTGGGATGCACCCCACCCTGACACTCGACCGGACTGCGGTCTGGGATCATGACGAGGGGGAGTACTACGAGTGCTATGACCGGCTTTTCAATATCCACCAGCACGGGTGGCTCAACATCCAGGCGCTCCAGATCAACCTCTCGTACGCGGGAGAAAAAGACCTGCTCATGCAGTATAACCGGATCCGCACGCTCCTCCCGTACCTCATCGCGCTCACGGCTGCCTCTCCCATGGTAGAGGGCCGTCTGACCGGGAAAATGGACAACCGGCTCATCTATTACCGGGAGAACCAGAAGGTGATCCCGGCAATCTGCAACGGTATTATCCCGGCCCGGCTCCGGTCGGTCGCGGAGTACTGTACTGCACAGGAGCAGGTCTTTTCCGAGCTCCGGGCCCGGGACGCTGAAATCCTCTGCGAGGAATGGCTCAACTCAAGCGGGCTTATCATCCGGTTCTCCCGGGAATGCCTTGAGATCAAGGCGCCGGACGAACAGGAGTGCATCCGCTCCGACATGGCGGTCGCTTCACTGGTGACTTCACTCCTGCGCTGTCCGACGCTGCCGGTAGAAACGGATCAGGACGCGCTGCTCGCACTCACGGAAACTGCAATAGAGAAGGGTACGGCGGGGCTGAGGCCGGAACTTGAAGCGCTGTACCGCTCTGCGTGGCAGAAGGCGACTGCTGAAGAACGACAGTACCTGCCGGTCATCGAAAGCCGGATCAAAAAAGGCAGCCTCGCCGAGCAGATGGCGGAGCGGTACCGGGAGGAGCAGGCAATCGAGCCGATCCTTGCCGACATGGCACACTGCCTGAGGGCGAACGTGCCGTACGGGATGGAATAATTTTTTTATCCGGGAACAGGGCCGGATTTTTTTAATTTCTGTTTTTAGTCTTTGTGTCGTTCTAACTGAGGTGCCTCCAGGAGATGTCGGAGATCCGGACGTCATATGTCCCGGAGTCTCCCATCTGACATCCATCGATGATGTCGATTTTGTAAGGGCTGGTCCCATACGGATCGATATTAACACTATCATACCCGGTGCCCAACTCCACGCCAGTACTATCATAACCGGCGCCACTTATCACAACATACAGTGGATGAGCGACATTACTTGTGACGGTACCGGTAATATCCAACGAGCCGGTGACCTGACAGGTTACCGATTTCGAATCGATCTCTGCGGTCGGAACCTCTGGCGCCGCCGATACTATGGCAGGTGTGCTTACTGCAGGAGCGCTCTCTTCGTTTGAACCGGTCAGTGCACCGAAGATCGGCCCTCCGAAAATCGCTACTATCGCTATGAGGAGGAGGAGCACCACAAGTGCGATAGTGATCAGGGGATGGGGAGTACCCGGTTTTTTGCCGGTGCTCCGGGCTGCAAAACAGGGGTGTCGGTCATATGTGCCCCTTTTCACGGGTGGGGTTATAATTATTGTTATGGCATTAACCTGGAATGAGATCGGGGGTTGACCCGATAATTTTACAAGAGAAAAACTGGGTCACCCATCATAAACGCTACCGACCAGTAGTTTCCAATGAATGGATCTGGATATCGATTGGTCGATTACATCATCAAATCACAATAAAGAGAGATGAGATCATCGTAGCCCCGCAATATTGACCAGGTAAACATCCCGCAAATCCAACGGCACCCTGAAAAAAGGTACCCGGGTTTTATGAATTTTCAGGTTTGTTTGTGATCGTAAAGACGCAGTGCTCGTCTCCCTTTGACCGGCACTTAATCTCTTTTGCCTGAACTTTGATGCCAAATGACCCTTCGATAATTCCCGCAAGAAGCCCGGCAGTGCAGAAGCATACATTTTTCCCGGTAGTGCCAAACGCTTCGGACTCGACCGTGTGCGAAAGCGTCATCGTCTTTGTCTTTGCCGCCTCGTCCCATTCTGTTTTGATGATACTAAACCAGCCCATCTGGGAGTAGAAAGCAAACGCCATGTCAGCGAGGATATTGGGTTTGTCGATCCCCATGGTCTTGTAGTGCCCGACATTTTCCCTGCCCATCTCCATGTACGCGCGGTAGTTGACCCCACCCGCAGGCAACTCTCCCATCGTCTTTTTTAAGGAGTTCATCATGGAGGTGAAGATGAACCGCGGCATCATGACCACCGGGTCATCGATCAGCTTTATTTTACCTTCAAGGGGTTTGTGTTCGATATATTCTGTTATGGCAGAGTCGCCTTTCACAATTGCCTGTGCCTTGAACTTCCAGCTGGATTCAACCTGGTCGGCAACAAACTCGCAGGCATCGTCACCGTGTGCGTGGCATTTTGTTTCAAGGCAGAACCAGTTCTTACCCGTTGCAGCGATGAGAATACCCTCGATCCAGCCCTGGTGGATACCACAGACCGGCATGTTCCAGTCTTTCATGATCTGTGATTCAAAGGTCTGCTTCGTACGCAGCCGGATCCGTTTTTCACTCTGCTCCACAAGCTCAAACGGTGCTCCCCAGCCCTGCTGGTGCTGGAGCTTGAAGACGAGCATGAGAAAATCGGCAGGTTTGAGGTCCATCCCCTGTTTTTTCAACAGGTTGTTGAGCCCGACCGAGCCCATACCAACTGAGCGGAAGAGTTTTCGGACGGCCTGCACGGCAAGCTTCTTGTCCAGATTGCTTTCATACATTTCATAGATGGCTTTTACCAGATAATTCGGATTGCTCGCCGTCTTCACTCCAAAGACTGAATACGAACCGGCGAGGGGATCCAGTTCGATGTAAGGTCTGATGTCCTTTTCCCCTTTGATAAAAGATTCGAAGTCCTCGCGTCCAATCTTCATGAACAGTAACTCCGCTATAAATTAATTAAAATATTTCGCCCGGAAAATTTAAAAAAAATGGAATAAAAGGACCGGGGTTTGTTGAAATGTTATACTAATAGTGGGGATGAGGAACAGGATACATTGAACCTGATACGGAATTTCATGACCTTCCGGGCCTTATCCTGTATGCAGGCACAGACGCTGGACACGATTCCGGATCGTACGGAGCCACATGAGTCGTACTATCACTGCGGCAGATTTTCCCACGTACCCATCGTAATCAGTTTCTGGAGAAGTTTCTGGATCAGAGTGCGGCAATGATGCGGTCCCTGTTTTTCCTGAGATCGTAGCGTATTCGGCCGATATTAGCAGTGCCGTCTGCTACAATTGCGATCAATTCATCCTGGGAGAGAGGCGAGAGGAGGATCGGACCTTTTTCCAGTTCAACGAGCATCTGGGCAAGTTCTCCTTTCTCCAGTGACGTGCCCATTGCACCCGATGTGCCAAGACCTGTTGACGCCATGGCGGCAAGAGCTTCAATATCAAATTTTCCAGAAACCGCACTCTCGATAACAAACCCGTCGCTTCCAGCAATCACTGCTGCTGATACTCCCTCTATTTTTAAAAATTCGCCAAGAAGCGGTTTTAATAAGGATTGTACCATCCAGTCACCACCTATAAATAAATCTTCTTTTATTTCGAACTATTAATACTTAGTCCGAAAGATAAAATTCCATGATGTAATTAAAAAGAGGAATATGATCACAGCATCCGGATTTTCCGGCTCCCGCAGAAAACCTCATTCCATTCGTCATTCGCATGAACCCTGAGGAAATCTGTCGATAAACGGAGTTTGGAAAACCGTCAGATTATTCTATAAAAAATTTACGAACTACCATGGATTTTTCACAGGGGATGTAACTGGAATCCCTGCACAATCCTCATTAACCCGGCACCGGCAATATCACTACAAGGAGTAAACAGCCACCATGTCATTGACCCTGCTTTCCGAAGCGGAAGGCTACGAACTGCTGAAAACCTGCGGGATCCCGGTGCCCCGGCACGTAGTCGTCCGCACCGCAGAAGAGGCAGGACGTGCAGCGGACGGGATCGGGTTCCCGCTCGTGGCAAAGATCGTCTCGCCGCAGGTCGTCCACAAGAGCGATGCGGGCGGCGTCCTTACCGGCGTCACGTCTGCCGCTGCGGCAGAAAAGGCGTTTACGGCCATCACGCAGAATGTCCGGGCAGCATTTCCTGATGCAGAGATCGAAGGGATCATCCTTGAGGCAGAGCAGGAGCCGGGCCTCGAACTGATCATCGGGGGAAAGACCGACCCGGCGTTCGGGAAAGTGCTCACGATCGGCATGGGCGGCACGCTCGTGGAACTGATCCGGGACGTGGCGATCCGGATCCTCCCGACAGGCGAAGACGAGATCCGCAGCATGATCCACAGCCTCGGGGGCTATCCGCTGATCGCCGGGTTCCGGCACGCCGCTCCCCGGGACGAGGCGGCACTTGTCCGGATTGCCGGGGCGCTCGGACGCATGTTCCTTGAACATCCGGAGATCCGGGAGTTCGACATCAACCCGGTCATCATGTACGGCAACGGCGGCTGTGCGGTGGACGCACGGATCTACACGGATAAAACGGCCGGGCCGGTTCCTGGCGAGGAGAGGGCAGGTGCGGCGCTGCCGGACTCCCTGTTTACCATGAGGTCGGTCGCGGTCGTCGGGGCATCGCAGGACGCCGACAAGGTCGGGTACGCGATCTGCCGGAACATGCTCAACTTTTCCGGCGCCCTTTACCCGGTCAATCCCAAAAGCCCGGTGATCCTCGGGAAGACCGCGTATCCCACATTATCTGCAATCCCCGACACGATCGATGCTGTCGTGATCGCGATCCCGGCACCGGCCGTGCCGGCTATTGTAGAGGAAGCCGGAAAAAAGAAGATTCCGCTCGTGATCATTGTCTCGTCCGGGTTTCGGGAGATCGGGCCGGCCGGAAAAGCGCTCGAAGAGCAGGTGCTTGCCACGGCTCGCAAATATGGAATTCGGATCATGGGCCCCAACTGCCTCGGGTTCATGCTCCCCGCGCAGGGCATCAATACCACTTTTGACCCGGTCTCGCCACGGCCCGGCTCCATCGCGTTTATCTCCCAGAGCGGGGCGATCATCACCACTATCGTAGACTGGAGCCTTCCCGAAGAGATCGGGTTTTCTGCCGTCATCTCGGTGGGAAACCAGCTGGATCTCACGTTTGAGGATTTCATCCGGTGGACCGCCGCCGATCCTGCGACAAATGCGATCATCCTGTACGTAGAGGAGATCACAAACGGCCGGCGCTTCATGGAGACCGTCAGTCGTATCACCCCGGTAAAACCCGTGATCGTGATAAAATCCGGCTCGTCAAAAATTGGGCAGAAGGCGGCCTCGTCGCACACGGGCTCCCTTGCCGGGAGCGACCAGGTTTACCGTGCAGCATTCCGGCAGGCCGGGATGATCCCGGTCCGGTCGATCCGGGAGGCGTTCCAGGCAGCCGAACTCCTCGCGTCCGAAGGGTACCCCAGCGGCACCCGCGCCGTCGTGATCACAAACGCCGGCGGGTTTGCGGTGCTCTCCTCGGACTATGCTGAGCAGTTCGGGATTGACCTCGTGGAATTCCCGGAGGCGCTCACACGAGAACTTGACGCAGTACTTCCCGCAAACTGGAGCCGGGAGAACCCGATTGACATGGTCGGGGATTCCCACCCGGACCGGTACGCAAAGACGTTCGATGTGATGATGCGGCACCAGGACCTCTGGGACATCGCGTTTGTGATCGCCGTCCCGACCGCGATCTCCGATCCCCTCCGGGTCGCAAACGAGATCGTCCGGTTCTCCACGCACACAAAAAAGATGATCGTGGGCTGCATGATCGGAGGGGATTCCATGAAGACCCCGCAGCGGATCCTGCGGGAGGCACACATCCCGAACTTCCCGGATCTCGAAGATGCATTCCGGGCAGTAGGAAATATCTGCCAGTACACGTGCCGGAACGCAGACGGATCCCATGGGTGCCGGCCGGTGCCCCGCACCCCATAATGGCGGCAGGACAAACGAGAGCCACTGAACTCCTGCCATCCTACCATCATATATACCGGCCGGTGAAATTTTCACCCATGAATATACGATTGATCCTCGCCCCGGCAATCCTTCTCCTGCTGCTTCTTGCAGTCGCCGGCTGCACGGAGCCGGCCGCGATCCTGCCCGGCCCGGCTGCCACCCCCACCCTGACACCGGTCCCCACGACAACCCTCCCGGTGGTTTCCGCCACCCCGGGTCCGACAGAAAACCTGCCCGACGTCTGGGAGGTCGAAGTCCAGGTTCAGAGCAACGGCCTGTCCATCAACCCGCAGATCATCATGACGTTCCGGGGCGGCAAGGGAATGAACCTTGTTCCCGAGCTCGATCTCGAAGTCATCCGGTCAGATGGGGTCGTTGAGACCGGAAAGATGACTCAGCCCCTGTATGTCGGCGAGACTGTCACGTTGCCGGGGACGACACAGAACAACGACCGCGCCATTGTCTGGGCGATCACTGCACAGGGCGACAGGGTGAAGATTGTCGACAAGTATGTGCCGTTCCGGTCGTATAATACCGGATAACGGTTCCGGGAAAAACCGGGAAAATCAATATATCTATTTTCCAAAATTTTCAGCAGCTGAGTTGAACTTTTTTTGGAATCTTCAGTTGCGTGATCAATCTTTTTTATTTTAATCTTCATGAACCTTGCCGGACTTTTTTAAATGTTCAGCAAAGTGTCCGGACTTTTTCCAAAATGTTCCGTTGAGTGATCGATCATTTTCCGGAATCAGTGGCTCTTTACCCGAACTTTTCCGAAAAAATCTTTGGGCCGGATGATCCGGATTGCATGGAGGGGATATCGTGGGGGCTATCGCCCCCACACCCCCACGAGCGAGGAGTGCCGCCGCCCCCGACGGGGCGCCCCCGCGG
>NZ_JBAVMX010000058.1:0-3847 GCF_049690535.1 Methanoregula sp.
GGGCCGGGGTCAGACTCCACCGGGCGTTCGGTTACCAGGACATTCCGGCCTTTGACCCGTTCCTGATGCTCGACGACTTCCGGGCCGACCGGCCGGAGGACTACCTCGCCGGTTTTCCCTGGCACCCCCACCGGGGGATCGAGACGGTTACCTATATGCTTGAGGGAACCGTCGAGCATGGCGACAGCATGGGCCATGCCGGCTCGGTCGATGCCGGGTGCGTCCAGTGGATGACGGCAGGTTCCGGCATCATCCACCAGGAGATGCCAAAGCCGGTAAACGGCAGGATGGGGGGGTTCCAGCTCTGGGTCAACCTGCCCCGGAAGCACAAGATGATGGACCCCCGGTACCAGGAGATTAAGGCTGATGAGATCCCCACGGTCACCCTGCCGGGTGGTGCGAGTGTTAAAGTCATCTGCGGGACGATCGCCGGCGTTTCCGGCCCGGTCCGCGATATTATGGCAGAACCCGAGTACCTCGATATCTCGCTTGGACCGGACGCACCGTTTTCCCACCCGGTAAAACCCGGTTGCAGGGCAGCGGTTTACGTGATCGGCGGCACCGGGATTTTTGACGAGCGCCACAACGAAGAACTGGAAAACCGGACGATGGCCCTCTTTGGCGATGAGGGGGACGCGGTCACTGTCCGTGCCGGCAGAAACGGTGTGAGGTTCCTGTTCTTCTCGGGAAAACCACTCCGCGAACCGGTCGCCTGGGGCGGCCCCATCGTGATGAACACGCAGGAGGAACTGCAGCAGGCATTTGACGATTACGAGAATGACACGTTTATTAAAAAAGCATCCTGAAAGCAGAAAGATCGTATCGGGATTACTGATGGAAGTACGAACGTGAGTAAACGTGGTGAAACAGGGCAACCAAGTACCAGAAATATGTCGGATCGGTTGACTATCGAACACCAGACGCTTGATCTGGTTCCCTGTGATCAATCCAGAGGGAAAAATAATAACGATCCAGCCAGATTCTCTCTCAGAACCGGGAGAGGGTGCAAGTGACACACATGGATCAGGCCGGATTACCCGTATATCATCAGGTCAGACTGGATCGGGATTATCTCGCAGGAAAAGCCCTGGACCTGTTCGGGAAGAAACACCCGGGAATCTGGCGTACCGCGAGCGCCGCCCGGAAGGCCCGGGTACTGGAAGAGTTCAGGGATCTTATCAGCAGTCTTGAGGAATCGCTCGCAATCGATAACCCGGCTGTTTTCATCGATCACGCCTGTTGGGCCCGGGTCTATCTCACCTCCCTGCACTTCCCGAGGAATTATGTACCCTTTCTTCTCGATACTCTGGGAGAAGTCCTCCAAAAGGAACTTCCCCTGGATTTCCGCAAAGAGGCCGGGGGCTTTGTCACCGAAAGCCTAGTCGTCCTCAAAACTGCCTCCCCGGAGATCCCCTCATATATCACCGCAGACAACCCGCTCGCAGATGTTGCCAGATCGTTCCTCGCAGCAGTTATCGCGGCAGATCGGAAGCGGGCGGAAGGGATAATGGATGATACACTGAGATCCGGCACACCGTTGAAGGATATCTATCTCAACATTTTTCAGCCTGTCCTTCAGGAAACGGGAAGGCTCTGGCAGATGCAAAAGATCGGTATCGCTCAAGAGCATTTCGTAACTGCTTACGTTGAAATCCATATGGCCCGGCTGCATGAACGCTTCCTTTCTCCAGATTGGGGTGGAAAAGTGCGAAGGCAAAAGACTGTTGTCGCTTGCGGGGTCGGGCCTGAACTCCATGACGTCGGGATTCACATGGTGGCCGACTTTTTTGAGATGGACGGCTGGGATACGTATTATGTCGGGGCAAACACACCCATTCAGAGTATCCTTGAGGCGGTGCGGGACCGGAAGGCCGACATTATCGCCCTGTCCACAACGATGCCACGCCATCTTCCCGATGTCCAGTACCTCATCCGTTCGCTGCGTGCGGACGGGGACACAATGGGCGTAAAGATCATCGTCGGAGGGTATCCGTTCAGGATTGTTCCTGACCTCTGGAAACAAATCGGAGCTGATGCATATGCAGGAACTGCAGATGAGGCAGTGGCTGTCGCCAACCGTCTCGTACCTCGGCACCGGTAAGCAGATTCAGGCCAGGTAAAAAGATGGTTTCCTGCAGGAATCATGCATGCCGGTAACCGGAGATGAGTACTCTATTCCGATCTGCGATCGACGAGACGCTTTGGCCGCCCCCTGAGTTTGTGCAGTTCAAGCTCCCCGGGATGAACAAAGGTGAATTGTACAGAGAAGGTCTTGTCCTCGTAATGCGGTATAAGGTTCTTCTTGTTTTTTAAGAAATGGCCAATAAAATGGTCTTCGATGAGCCTCCGGTCGGCCGTCTCCGGATCCATGCACTCCACGCTCACCCGCAACACAACCTCTCCCGAAGATCCGCCATTTTCGAGGACCGCCTCATATTCGCCGTTGAGGAACTGCATGCTTTCCGGCTGGAAGACACCGGCCTCCACATCTACGCGGTTTGCGGCATTCCCGAGAATCCAGACCGTCTCGGCCTCCCTCTGCGGGTTGACAATCCGCATATGTGTCCTGCCACAGGCACACCGCTCCCGGGAGAGTACTGCCGTCGTATCCTCGGTATCATAGTTGAGCAGGAGGGTGCCTGCCTTTGAGCCCTCCGGCAGGAGCGTCGTGAGGACCGCCCGGCCGCAGTTACCGTCCGAGACGAACGCTTTCATCTGCGGGTCGTAAATGTCGAGGTGGACGAGATCTTCCGGGACATGGAGCCCGGCAAGTTCCGTACACTCCCCGCACATCGTCCCTTCAGTACTTCCATAGGTGTTGAATACCGGGCATCCCCATGTCTCCGCAAGGTAAGCACGGGACTCATCGGAAAAACTCTCGCCCCCGACAACCAGCCTCTCGATCGAGGTCTCTTTTAGCTGGATCCCTTCCTGCTCCAGCCTTCGCGCGAGCCGGAGAAGCTTGAATACGCTTCCCACGATCGCGGTCGGGCGGTATGCCGTGATGACCCTTGATGCGAAGTCACACTTGCCGAACGGGATAATGGTCATTCCAAGCCCGTGGGCGGCAAGCGTCATCGTATTCGCTCCTACGTTCATCCCGTATGAGGCGCAGACCACCAGCCGGTCACCGGGGTCAAACCCCTGCGAGACAAAACTCCGGGCATATTTCTCCGCGTACCGTTTCCAGTCATCCCAGGTAAGGAAGAAACTCTTGGGAGTCCCGCTCGTACCGCTCGTCTCCTGGATGGTGAATACATCGCCCCAGCCTGTCGAGAGGAACTGGAAACCCGGGGTGCCCGGCGGCTGGTGCTCACGGATGGTGCGGCCAGAGACTATGGGAAGCTGCAGCAGATCCTCGTGGACCCTGATATCCTTCGGGTCGATCCCGTTTTGTTTAAACCAGTGCCGGTAGAACGGGGAATGTTCATTGGCATACCGGACCGTATACCTGACCCGATCGTCGATCAGTGAATCGAGGCTGTCCCGGTCTGTCGTTTCAATCCCGGGATTATGGTATTTCGGCATTGTCCGTACAGAGCATCGTGGAAAAAAGGTTTATAGATTGCTGATGGGCGCGGGAACGGATGCGGACGACTCCAGATTCCAAAAAAAGATTCGAATCCTCTTTTTCCAGGCAAAAGACGATGAAGAAAACACGAGCGATTGGAGCCCTAAAAAAAGATTTAGACCTTAAGCAACGGTCACAGAGCCGCCGGAGGGACTTGAACCCTCGACCTGCTGATTACGAATCAGCCGCTATACCGCTAAGCCACGGCGGCGCACTGCCTCACAATATCGACCCGTACGCTAATAAAATCTGTGTTTGGTGGGGGGTTTATGAATA
>NZ_JBAVMX010000059.1:0-6137 GCF_049690535.1 Methanoregula sp.
ACTGAACCCGGCAGCGAACCGGAATTTATCACGCCGATCAATTCCAGTTACATCGGAGGATTCGCCCTCCTCCATGACATCTACGGATCTGACGCCGTAATCCTTGAAACCATCCAGCCCCGGGACATCTACACCGAAGGAATGACGACAACAATGCAGTTTGTCCTCATCGTTCTTGGCGCCATCGCATTTCTTGGTATTATCATCATCTTCATGGTTGACAGGATTATCCTTTCAAGACTGACCTCCCTCACCCAACAGATCCGTAATCAGGGAAATGCACATAAACGCGATAGAAGAGTCGGACTCACCGGGGATGACGAGCTGACCGGACTCGCGACAGAGATCAACCTGATGCTTGAGACCATTGATAAAACCCATGATGAACTGGCAAAAAGTAATGAACGCGTCCGTGAACTTGCTGAACTCCTGCCTCAGATCATCTTTGAGATCGATCAGACCGGCCGCCTCACATTTTTGAATCAGTTCGGTTTTGAGACCGCACAGATTACAGATTTGAAATCCGAACCGGGTCTGGACATCTATGCTTTTATTGCAAAGGAGGATCATCCTCGCGTGAAAGAAAATATTCAGCGTATTGTCGCAGGTGAACGATCCGTTGAAGCCGAATACACATTTGTCCGGCGTGATGGTTCGACGTTCCTGGGGGACACATTTACATCGGCAGTCTTCCAGGATGCCCGTGTTACCGGGTTCCGCGGGATCATTGTCGATATCACCCGGCAGCGGAAGATTCAGGATGCCCTCGCCGAGAGCCAGCACTACCTCAGGAGCATCTTTGAAGCATTAACTGTCGGGGTACTGCTTGTTGAGGCTGATACTCACAGGATTATCGATGTAAATCCTGCTGCTGCGGTCATGATCGGTGCAAAAAAAGAGGATATTGTAGGCAATCTCTGCCACCGGTTTGTCTATTCAAGCGAGAAGGGGCATTGCCCGATCACCGATGGCCGCCGGCAGATAATCGATAACACAGAACGTGTCCTGATCACTGCTGATGGACGACACGTGCCCATCATCAAGCATGTGGTCTGTATCCGGCTCTATGGCCGGGACTGCATGCTGGAAACGTTCATCGATAATACCGAGCGCAAAAAGATGGAGAGCGCCCTCATTGACAGGACCCGCATGCTCAACGGCATCCTCCAGGTATCTCCGGTAGGTGTCTTCCGGAATGATCGGGAAGGCAGGGTAATTTTTGTCAATGATCGCTGGATACAGATGACCGGTATTTCCCTTGACCAGATCCGGGGCAGGTACTGGGCAGAAGCGCTCCACCCGGAAGATCGGCAGAAAGTACTTCAGAGTGTTGCAGAGTCTGTCCGCGGGCAGAAGGAAATCTCGGTTGAAAGCCGGCTTATCCGTGCTGATGGCTCTGTTTCATGGTTGATCGGGCAGGCGGTACCTCTAAAAGACAGTGACGGGACATTGACTGGCTGGGTCGGTACAATCACGGATATCACCGAACGAAAAAAGATCGAAATTGCCCTTGCGGAAAGTGAAGACAAGTACCGTGCGCTTGCTGAGAACAGTTCCGATGTCCTCTTTTCCGCAGACCTTAAAGGGATTATTACCTATATCTCGCCGATGGTCAACCGTTACGGGTACCTGGCTGAAGAGGTCGTATCCAAATCACTGGAAGAGTTCATCCACCCGGCAGATCGTGAAGATATCCGGAAGAATTTTGCCCGGGAATTATCCGGGGGTGAACCAATTGACACCAGTTTCAGGATACTGGATAAATGGGGGTATATCCACTGGATCGAGGAAAAGAGCACGATTGTTGTCGACCGGAACGGGCAGGTAACTGGTATAAATGGTGTGCTTCGTGATTTTACCGATCGCAGGAGAGCAGAGGATGCAGTCATGCTTGCGAATAAAAAACTTAACCTTCTCAACAACATCACCCGTCATGATATCCTTAACACGATCACCGGCCTTCTGGGCTGCGTGGATATGGCAAACGCCACAAACGTGCCGGCCGAACGCGAAGAACTTCTCCGACAGATCAAGGAGCTTACCCGTGTTATCCAGAGACAGATTGCATTCACCCGGGAGTACCAGTCTGTAGGAGTAAACGCCCCGTCCTGGCAGAATATTCAGGAGATCGTAAAACGGTCGATCGTCAATTTTTCCGGATCCGTGATCACGTTTGTCAATGAGATTGAGAATACCGAAATATACGCAGATCCCCTGCTCGAAAAAGTCTTCTACAATCTCATTGATAATGCAATCCGGTACGGCGACCACATCAGGACGATCCGGTTTTATTACCAGATCTCCGATGAAGGACTTACCCTGGTCTGTGAGGATGACGGGATCGGTATCCCCGACAATGAGAAAGAGCAGATATTTGAGCGGGGGATTGGCAGGAATACCGGCATGGGTCTTTTTTTGACCCGGGAGATCCTGCTCATCACCGGTATTACGATCCGGGAGAACGGCAGACCCGGCTGCGGGGCACGGTTCGGGATGCTGATCCCCAATGGTGCATTCCGGTTTGTCAGGGAAAAAAATGATGACCTCCGTAACGGATAACGATAGGTTATTTCCCCGGGAAATAAACGTACAACGTGGCAGGAAATGGGTATGTCTGATTATGCAGTTCTTCTGGTAGAAGATGACGATATTATTGCAAAAATAGCCGAATGGCGCTTAAAAAACCTTGGGTACCGGGTCTGCGGCCGGGCGGTTACCGGTGCTGAGGCAATGGAGATGGTGGTAAACCACAAGCCTGACCTCGTGCTGATGGATATCAACCTTAAAGGGGAGATCGATGGTATCGAGACTGCAAAGATGATCAAAAGGGGGTTCAACATCCCGGTGATCTACGTGACATCCCATTCCGATGGTCCCACACTGGAACGGGCGCGTGAGACCAAACCTGATGGATTTATTGTCAAACCGTTTGATGACAACGATCTCCGGGTAGCCATCGGACTTGTTTTAAAATAAGGAATGTGCAATCCCGCACTAGATCTGGATGATCTCCCGTTTTTTCCGGATCTGGGTCTGTATTTTCAGGATCGTATCCCCGTCAAGGCCGGTCCGGGTGGCAAGGGTTTGTGCATCTGCTTTTAGCAGGCTGTCCGCGTCTGTAATCCCGGCTTTTGAGAGATGTTCTGCCACAGCCGTAGTCATTCCCCTGGCTGTGAGCAGTTCTTTTTGTCCTTTCCGGGTCCGGGGGGTCTTCTCTGTTTTACCGGGAACGGGCCGGTGCAGGTATTCGCACACGAGACCCACATGACGGCTCACTGTTCCGGCGCTCATGCCGGTTCTCGTACTGAGTTCTTCCAGGTGTGTCGAGCAGAACTCCTCGGGAGTTATGACGCCGGCTGCCAGATATTTTTTGAGGCTTACCGCAGGAATGCCGATCTCTTTTAAGATCTGCCCGTTATGGGTGATCCGGGCTTCTGCGAGGAGGTCGTGTGCCTCGGTCTCACCAATACCGGCCTTCTGGAGGATGGCAAAATTTGTTGTTGCGAGTGCTGCAAGATCGGTGACTCCGGACTCTTTTAAGGCCGCCATGATCTTTGAATAACTGCGACCTTTCCGTGGGATCAGGTGGTTTCGCATGAACTTGCGGCACTCGGAGCGCCGGCGCAGTTTTTCGAGCACGCCTTCTGCCTCGGTTTTGAGTTTCTGTGCTGCATCTGGTGCGAGGTCAAGGGTCTTTGCAAGGCGTTCAGGCTCGCTTCGGGCGATCTCGGCAACGGTGTAGATATGCTGGGACCGGGCTTTTTCCATAAGAGCCTCATTCATTGAGGGAATTTCGGTGAGCGATTCTGTGTTCGAACTGATGTGGTGGCAGAGCGGGCACCCGATGTCCCAGGGACGGGCACCCTTTCTCACAAGCCGCACGAAGTGGAGGTGGTGCTTCTCACAGATATCATCGGTGCGTACTGCCCAGCCCCACTGGGTGACAGGAAGACCGATGTTGAACGTGCATTCAGGATACCGGGAGCAGCCGATGAACTGAGTCGAACCCCGCAGGTGCTTGATTGCAAGCGTACCGCCGCAGACCGGGCATCGACCTAAATTGAGTTCCTCGGCGGTGCGGTTCCGGATGTCGTCCCCGATTACCTGCTCGTTTGCTTCAAGCTGGTCGAATGCCGCGTGCAGCATGCTGCGGGACTCTTTGATGACATCGTCCCGGGTGCGTTTGCTCTCTTTTATCTGCTGCATGTGCGACTCGATCGTCTGGGTCATGTCGGGTTTTGTGATCGCGTCGGCGTTGTGTTCGAGCGCTTCGGTCACGACCCGGCCCACAAGGGTCGGGCGCAACGGGGTGCCTTCAACGTATTTGCGGGAGACGAGCTTCGCGATGACCTCGTGCCGGGTGCTCTTTGTTCCCAGACCGAGTTCCTCCATCCTCTGGATGAGCTTGCTCTGCGTGTACCGTGCCGGGGGCATCGTCTCCTTTTCATCGAGGCTGACCTTGCGGATCGGTAGTTTCTCCCCGACAGTAAATGCCGGGAGAATCGTCTCCTTTGCCTCGGAAAACGGGTAGACCGTGTGCCAGCCCGGTTCGATCAGGTGCCCTCCTGTCGTAGTGTAGGCCTCGCCACCAGCATCGAAGTTGACTTTTAAGGTCTGCCAGAGCGCATCCGGGGCAAGAGTTGCAAGGAACCGGCGGAGCACAAGTTCGTAGATCCGGAACGCATCGTCCTCGATCCCTTCTTTTGTTGCGACACCGGTCGGGTGTATTGGCGGGTGGTCGGTGGATAATTTTTTGCCCCGGGTCGGCTCAGGGCGCCGGTGGGCAATCGTCCACTCCACATCTTTTTTAAACGGCGAATTTTTAATCGTCGCAAGTATCCCGTTTAAGTCGAGCGATGCGGGATAGACCGTGTTGTCGGTCCTCGGGTAGGAGATGTACCCATTCATGTACAGTTCTTCTGCGATCCGCATCGCGTTTGCCGCGGAAAAGCCGAGCCGGGCGGCGGCAACGATATACGTTGTCGTATCAAACGGCGAGGGGGACCGGTCCTGTTTTGTACCTTCCCTGACTTCTGTTACCAGAAGCGGTTCTTTTGTCCGGTCGCGGGCGAGTTCTGCGGATTTCTGTTCCTTAAACCGGCCATTCGTGTGCCGTGCCTCGATCGGCTCGCCGGCCTTCTCGGTCAACAGGCCGAGCTGCCAGTAGGTCTCAGGGACAAATTTCTCGATCTCCTTTTCCCTGTCGACGATCATGGAGAGCGTGGGGCTCTGCACCCGGCCGACCGAGAGGATGTTGTTTCCCCCCCGGCGTGCGGCAAGCGAGATGAACCGGGTCAGCGAAGCGCCCCACATCAGATCGATGGACTGCCGGGCTTCCCCTGCGGATGCAAGTGCAAAGTCAAGGTCGGTCGTATTCGCAAATGCGGTCTTGATTTCCTGCGGGGTGATCGCAGAGAACCGGGCCCGGTCGACTTTCACGTTCCTGTTGACCGCCCGGACCAGCTCGTATGCTTCTTTGCCGATCAGTTCCCCTTCGGTATCAAAATCGGTCGCAATGGTGACCCGGTCGGCATGTCGGGCCAGTTTCTGGAGGAGCGCGACAATCCTTTTCTCGGTTGGCACCTTGATGGTCTTTGCATCGATCAGGCTGCGCGGGGTGTACTGCTCGCTGCGCCAGTTCTCGTAGCCGGGCTCGAAGTCAACCTCGACAACATGGCCGCGCAAGCCCACTGTCGTCGTATCGCCGAAACTGTAGGTCGATACCCCGGCATCCTTTTTTTCGACAACTTTTTGTCCCCCGGCAAGGAGCTGGGCGATCCTGCGGGCCGAGATGTTCTTTTCTGCAACTATCAGGTGCACGTCAGGTCACTGCTCCGTACTTTTGAGTGCTGCAACCATCAGCCGGTTAAGCTCGCCCGGATCGGCGCGGCCCCGGGTCTTTTTCATGGTCTGGCCAACGAGGAAATTCAAGGCCCCGTTCTTCCCGGCCCGGTAATCTTCGACCGCCTTTTGGTTCTCCGTTATGACTTCGTTTATGGCACCCAAAAGCACCGCATCGTCACCAGATGTTTTTGCAAGGTTCAGGCGGGCGACAATCGCTTCCGGTGTCTCTTTTGTTTCACCCTTAAGATGCTCATCGAGCATCACCCGCAGGACTTCGACACCACTCTTGTCGG
>NZ_JBAVMX010000060.1:0-25488 GCF_049690535.1 Methanoregula sp.
CGGATCAACAACCCGATCGGGTTTTTTATCGCGCTCGGCTTCATGGTCCTCGTCGGGATCTCGTTTACGGCATTCGGGATTGCAATTGCGTCAAGAATGGATGATATGACCGGCTTCCAGCTGATCATGAACTTTGTTGTTTTCCCGCTCTTCGGGCTCTCGGGAGCACTTTTCCCCATCAGTTCCCTTCCCGCGTGGCTTGAGCCGATAACCCTGCTCGACCCGCTCACGTACGGGGTAGAAGGCATCCGGTATGGCCTTACCGGAGTTTCGCAGATCAACCCTCTCATCAGCGCTGCGGTGATTGCCGGGTTTGCAGTCGCGATGACTGGGATCGGGGCATACCTGTTCCGCAAGGTTTCGTTATGAGGCAGGAGAGGGAAATAGAGATGCTGACACGTGAGACCTGAAAAAACCGGCTCTGCGGGGACAGAACACATGTCCTGTCAGGATGACCGTATGAGGACGGTTTCCTGTCTGCACAGGACCTGGCCCTCTCGTACGGAGCACCCGAAGATTTTCCCAGGTTCTCCATGAATTTTCCGGAGTACCAAAAAACCTCCCGGATAATGTTCAGATAATCGTTGATTTTTTCTTATCCCGGGTTTGGCCGGGCGCCGGGCACTGTAAAACAGGTTACCGGCGCCTGCCATTCTTGTCCGGGGGGAAGACTGTAAAAAGAACGGGATCGCGTGATTTTGTTATATCGAACTCAAGAGAGGTTCTCTCCTGTTTCTGTAAAACGGACCGCAATTCTTTTTTCATTCTATCGGGACGTTTTGCTATCCTTGCCTTTAACGAGGATTTTGAGATCTGTCCTCCCAGGACCTGGTTATAATGCACCTCGCACAGGACGATAACCGTATTCACCGGGGAAGTCTCCTTTCGGTACTCGGGTTGTGCGAGAGGACTTAACTGGTAAACGTTGAGCTGGTTCGGGGATGTTTCATGGTCACAATATTCGCATTTACCGACCAGTTCCCGGATCCGGTTCTTTGTTTTCACGGTTAATGCCGCACGGGGTTTTTGAGAATTTTTTTTCCCCGGTTCCAAATCCGATGCCATTAAAATCTTCCTGTTTTCCCGGTGTTAGCTGGATATTATTTGTTCCTGCCGTTGTTCCGGAAATGAAACAACAGTATGTTAAAATGCGTCATTTGGGATTCTTTTTTAGTAATTTGTTATTGTAAACGTCAACGATTATAAATCCGCTGATGAAATTCCGGGAACTTTCGAAACCCGATATAGTCAGATCGGTTACGGCAACCGGCCATAAGGGAGCATCGGAAAAAAGGCTATCCGCGACCGGCAGGGCACCCTGCCCATACACCCCCCTCCGGGAAAACCTCATAGCGGCCTTCCGGCCATCTGCCACGTACTCCAACACCTCCCAAAAACAGGGGCCCGTACAGGCCCGCTGTAATGCAGGTTCAAGTGGCCTTTATTTTTCCCGGTTTTTAAAAAGAATCCCGAAATACCGTTTGTTCCGTGGGCGTGGACATCATTTCCGGTGGAACCGAAAAACAGGATCTCCGAATTGCCAATCCGGGGCCGTATCGGGCCCGGAAAAGTATAGCCCTTATTGAGAGGGGGGGTGTATTCCCGGATATACCCCCTTGGAGGTGCGATCCCCCACGGTAAAATACGCCAGAAATGAGCCCGGATTCCCGTTTCCGGATCCTGCCGCTTCCCGGAAAACCCCGTATCTGGCCCCGTTTGGGTTCGCATGGAAAAATCGCTCAAATCAACCCCCGTTTGCCGAAATCCGCCCGCTTTCGATGTCAGATAATGGCCCTTAATCGCTTTACACTCGGGGATCTTTTGGCCATATCGAATCACCCCGCCCCTCATGAGATCTGCCAAAAGAACGCGGCTAAATACGCCGGTCGGTTTTGGCAGATTCTCCGACGTGAATTTGTGGGAACAACTGGGGAAAGGGGGCAAAACTGGCCGGTGTGGGGGGCGGCTGGCCGTTCACAGACCCGTATGAGCCGCATCCAAAACCATAATGAAGACTCGAATTACTTCAGAATATATCATGAGCAAATGGGCAGTCTCCGGCAGAGAAAATGCTGATGACCTGTACGCAATTGAGGATCACTCACTTTCAGAATTTTTCGAAAACGAGCCGTATCTCTATACAGTTTCAGACATCAAAGCACAATTCAAATGAAATAATCTGTCCATCGGGAAAAAGAAGAATTTTGAATATTAGATTCTCCTGATAACCCATTTTTCTAAATGCCTCATGAGATTTTCCTGTGCAGGTAATACCGGTGCATCGCTTACACCCCCGGGTTTCTGCCACGAAAAAAAGGAATTACTTGTTGATATGCACGACTTTTGCCGGAGGGAACCCGTTGAAGTGCGTGGATGAGGCATGGGAATACGCCCCGATATTTTCCGAATAGACGAGGTCACCGATCTCAAGCTCCGGCAGTTCTGCCGAGAGCGTAATCGTATCGAACGCATCGCAGGTCGGCCCGAACACGGCCGAGATCTGCGTCGGGCCCTCTTTTGTCAGGGCCAGCACCGGGTAGGTGCAGTGGTCGAAGACCTGCCCCGAGTACGTGTGGTAGACACCGTCATTGATGTAATAGCAGGGCTTGCCGTCACGGTATGCCTTTCCCACAACCTTTGCAACCAGCGTGCAGGCATTGGCAACGAGGAAACGTCCGGGCTCTGCAAGGATCTCCATGTCGGTCGGGAAGAGGCGTGCGATCTCCGCGTTCAGCTTGACCGCGAGCTCTTCAATCGATCTGACCTCGGGGTTGTACTTCACCGGGAAGCCGCCGCCGATATCGAGGATCCGGATCTTTTTCCCCAGCCGGCTCTCGCACTCCGCAATAATATCGGCCGAGATCTGGAGCGCCACGACATAGTTCTCGAAGTTTGTGCACTGGCTGCCCACGTGGAAACTCAGGCCCTCCACCACAAGGCCGAGGTCGAATGCCGCGGCGATAAGATCCACTGCCTCGCCCGGGTCGGCCCCGAACTTTGACGAGAGTTCGACCATCGAGCCGGTGTTTGGGACCCTGAGCCGGAGCACGAGACCCGCCTGCGGAGCATGTGCCCGGATCTTTTTGAGTTCCTCGATATTGTCGAACGTCACCAGGGGTTTGTACTGGTTGAGTTCCTCTAAGGTCTCGATGGGTTTTATCGTATTTGCGTAAATGATACGATCCCAGATCCAGTCCTGCCGCTCCTTTGCCGGCATATCCTTGATGAACTCGTGGACGATCATGAATTCGGGCATGGAGGCAACATCGAAACTGGCCCCGACGTCCAGGAGGGTTTTTACAATTGCCGGGTTCGAGTTCGCCTTGACCGCAAAATAGACCTGGATCTTCGGCATAAACTTTTTGAATTCACGGTAGTTCTCCCGGATCTTTGCGTGGTCGATAATAAAGATGGGAGTCCCTTCCTTGCGTGCCAGTTCTTCGAGCATCCGGCGACTTCCCCGGTCGGTGTGGGAGACCGAATCGTCCTGCCCGCATGATGATACAGTTGTGTTCATGGCCTTTCCTCTGCTTTGTTGGTACATGAGTGATTCATCGCACAAATAAGAAGTTTTTGAATTGCCAGACATCTTCACGGTCATAGTCGTTTTCAGGGTTCTCCCGGAAATAGACGGTCCGGTTTTTTAAGGGAGTCCAGTCCGAAGGCCCGGACCAGAATTCCCCAAGGTAGGGTTTTGCAATACTTAAGACAAACTCATGGGGCAGGTCATCGGGGAGACAGAATCCTTTTTTGGGGTTCTCGATCATCCACATCACCGCTGATACGACCCCGAGTGCGACCTGGATCGTGGTCGCGTTCTGACCGGGCGCAAGTTTCCGTGATTCCTCAATAGAGAGGATGCTTCCCGTCCACCACGATTTGTAGGGGTGGCCCATCAGGAGCGCACCAAGGATATCGGTACCGCTTGAGATCTCCCGGTCGTTCATGATCCGGAGTTTCGGCTGGAGTTCGTAGTTCCGGCCCCGTAGTTCGTGCAGCGACGCAATCGTCGCGTCGCAGGGCATGTACGCGTAGTTCACGGTCGGCCGGTAGACTGCATTCCCATCCTTCCAGACCGTCCACCGGTCGGAGATGCCGAATGCCTCGCCGTGCCGGATGACCATGCCGACGATCTCCTGCTCGGGCACCCATGACCGGATCCACGTGTTGATCCCCATGTGGGGGAGCATGATCGCATTTTTCGGGCCCGCGGGGGGCACGTGGGCATGATCGGGTAGTTCCTTCTCGTGGGTACCCCAGCCGATCTCTGCCGGCGCGGTGCCCTCTTCGAGTAGCCCTTCAATGCACCACGTCCCGACAAACTCATCCACTTTTTTTGGCGACCGGGAGATCTGGGTGTCGCGCTCGGAGCAGTGGATGACCTTGATCCCGACTTCCATCGCGAGCTCGTTGAACTTCTGATCTGCAATAAGACGTTTGAACCGGGCCGGGTCCTGTGCGATCCCGTCGTCTATCATTTTCCGGGCAATATCCACGAGACCCTGCTTGGTCATGTGAGAGATAAGGCCCGGGTTTGCCCCATGATCGACTACACAGGTGGTTGAATTTTTCCAGTCACGGGTCAGTTCGCGCAGTTTCATCTGCCGGTAATACAGGGATTTCTCGTACGGGCTTGCGGTATAGCGCTCGCCAAGCGGGTCCCATGCTTCAACCGACGTGTTGACGTACAGCACGTTGTGGTCGTGGCACCACTGGATGATCTCGCCGCAGTCGATATTCCATGCAAGGTCAACCAGAAGTCCGCCGTCAGCTAAGTTTTCGGAGAGGAGAGTACGGATATTTTCCGGGGCAATCTTCCGTTTCAAAAACCGGAGGCCCCGGGTCGTATAGGCCTTAAGATCCTGGGATTTATCCTTAAAATCAATGATCGTGATATTCTCAAGCGGTATATTGACATGCCGAAGCAGGATGGGGAGCGTGCACTTGGACACGGCACCATAACCGATGATTAATACTTTGTTTTTAAAGTCCATCCTAACCCTCCCGGGTTTTATCTTCTCTTTTTTCTCCAGTGTGTATTTTACGCGCTTTTACGTTATAAAAGAATGAGGGAATCGCACATTATTCTCCGCATGCTGAACGGCACCGGCAAAAAAGCGATTACTTATTTTGGGATGGTACAATATACCAGCAGGTGATCCCATGTCAAAACGGGCTGTTGACCTGATCTTTTCTTCGACCTATCTGCTCACCGATCTCCGTATGATCCTGCGCGAGACGGCGCCGACGCACGTGCTGGATGAGAAGCAGAAAGCAGAGGCAGCACGCCTGCTTGAAAACCTCGAACGGCAGGTCAGTTCTTTAAAGCAGGAGATGCTGAAATGAAGTGCGGGGCAGGGATCGAGGCCCGGCAGGTAAACGAGCTCTTCATCAACATCGACCCGATCCAGGCCGGGGGCCGGCTCACGGGTGACGCGATTAAGGCGATTATCGCGTACGGGGACGGTTATTCGGTCTGCGACAACTGCAGGAAGCCAAACCGGCTTGACTGTATTTCAAAGCCGCCGATCGCGGAGTTCCACAAGGAAGTTGCCGCGTGGCTCTCCATGGACGAGGCCCGTATGATGCCCGGTGCCCGTCGGGGGTTCCAGGCAGTCGCCCATACCTACGTGCAGAAAGGCGACCCGGTCCTCCTCACATCGCTTTCTCATTACACAGAGTTCCTCGCGGTCGAAGAGGCCGGGGGGGTCGCCTGCGAGATCCCGGCCGATGCCGGGCATATCGTCACGCCCGATGCCGCAGCGGCAAAGATCGATGAAGTGAAAAAGAAGTTCGGGAAAGCCCCGGTGCTTGCGTTTATCGACCACGTGGATTACCAGTTCGGAAACCTCCATGATGTCGCCGGCATCGCGAAGGTCTCACACGAGAACGACGTGCCGGTGCTCTGCAACGGTGCATACACGGTTGGCACAATGCCCGTTGACGGGAAAGCGATGGGCGTGGATTTCGTGGTCGGATCGGGACATAAGAGCATGGCGGCACCCGCACCTTCAGGGGTTCTTGCTGCGACAGCCGAGCGGGCAAAAGAAGTATTCCGGACGACCGCCATAGAAGGCGACGTGACAAAACGAAAGTTCGGCGTGAAGGAGCCGGAACTGATGGGCTGCACGCTTATGGGCGCGACACTGGTCGGCATGATGGCCTCGTTTCCCCATGTAAAGGAGCGGGTGAAGCATTTCGACCGGGAACTGGAAAACAACCGGGTCGTTATGGAGGCGCTTCTTTCGATCGAAGGGACGCGGGTCCTGTCCGAGTACCCGCGGAAGCACACCCTGACCCGGGTTGATACAACCGGTTCGTTTGACAAGGTTGCAGAGACGCACAAGAAGAAGGGATTCTACTTCTCCTCCGCGTTAAACGAGAAGGGGATCTTCGGGATCATCCCGGGCGCGACCCGGGTCTGGAAGTTCAACACCTACGGGATGACCGAACTACAGGCCCGGTACCTTGCCGATGCGTTTGTGGTGGTTGCACAGGAAAACGGGCTTGCCGTTCGGCCATAAGGCGCCGGGCACATTTTCCCGGGCAGCCGGACGCTGCCCTTTCCCCGTCAGCGCCACCTTTTTTGCCGCATAATAAACCGGGTCGTGGCCCTGACATACAACACCTTTCCCGGATAAGATTATTAACCACAGTCCCCCATTTCAGTTCATCAAAAAATGGCTGCGTAAAGGGGAGAGAGGCAACAAAAAAATGCTAAAAAACGTCATCAGCCAAAAAAAAATTACCAGCGCGGAAACATTCAACAAAAAGATTGCCCCGCTCCAGGAGCGCCTCGGGGTGCTCCAGCGGACCTTCCGCGAAAAAAAGATCCCGGTCATCATCGTTGTGGAAGGCTGGGACGCGGCAGGGATTACCCGCTCGACAAAAATGGTGATCAGGGCTCTCGATCCACGCGGGTTTACCCTTCACACGATCGAACAGCCTACGGACAACGAACGGGTGCGGCCGTTCATGTGGCGGTTCTGGATCAGGATACCGCCAAAAGGGCGCATCGCGATCTTTGCCCGGAGCTGGTACAGCCGCGCCATTTCAGCGGAGATGCAAAAACCCAGCTGGACAAAATCCCTTAAAGGACGGATCATTGCAATCAATAATTTCGAACGCCAGATTTCAGATGACGGGACACTCATCGTCAAGTTCTTTTTGCACATCGAAAAAGACGAGCAGAAGAGGCGCTTTGAAAACCGGGAAAAAGATCCCCTCACCGCGTGGCTCGTAACCCCGGAACTCTGGAATCTCCACCATCATTACGATCTTTCGTTCCCGGTTATCGACAACCTGCTCGAAAAAACCGATACGGAATATGCCCCCTGGCATGTGCTTGATGCGACCGACGAAAACTATGCAGTCTTAAACATTTACACCACGATCATAAAGACCCTGGAAAAGACGCTATCAGACCGGACTGCAGGAAAAATTCCCGGGTCCGCAGATCCCGGGCTCCCGCCAAAAAATCCCGTAAAGCGAAGAGCAGGGCACACAGCCCCGGAAAAAACCTGCACAAAAGAGGAGTGCCAGCCGGTACTTGACAGCCTCCAGACCGAGATGATCAGGGCCCAGTCGCTCCTCTTCAAGCGCCGGATCCCCCTCATCATTGTGTTCGAAGGCCTGGATGCGGCAGGAAAAGGAGGGAATATCACCAGGATCGCCCGGTACCTGAATCCCCGGGGGTACGATGTGATCCCGGTCTCGGCACCGGATGCGACGGAAAAAAGCCATCACTACCTCTGGCGGTTTATGAAAAACTTCCCAAAAGAGGGCCATATCGCCATTTTTGACCGCAGCTGGTACGGGCGCGTGCTGGTCGAACGCGTGGAAACTTACTGCACAAAAAACGAATGGCAGCGGGCGTACCGCGAGATCAACGATATGGAAGCAGATTATGTCTATTCAACCGGCGGGGGAATCTTAAAGTTCTGGCTTGGGATCAGCAAAGACGAACAGCTCCGGCGCTTCGAACAGCGCAGGGCCGACCCGCTCAAGCAGTGGAAGATCACCGATGAGGACTGGAGAAACCGGGAAAAATGGGACCAGTACGAGAAGGCATTCAACGAAATGCTGGAGAGAACCAATACGAAATCTGCCCCATGGACCGTGATAGAATCCGATGATAAGTGGGCGGCCCGGGTAAAAACGATGGAGACCGTGACGTCCTACTGTCAGAAACTGCTGGAGTGACCGGGGTCCTGCACCGCATGGAAACCTCCCGGGCATTCCCATCGCATCCCAAATTATCCTGCCGGTTCACGCAGTTGCGGGTGTGCACAAACGGGATTCCGGCGAGCCGGCTCACCCGGACCGGGTAATCTCCCCGTTCTTTGCGGTCACGTACTGCGGAGAGGCAAGGACCCGGTCCAGCAACCCGTCAATACCCATTTTTTCCTCGCTCTCGCGCACTGCTTCCCGTGTCGCAGACGTTGCCGGCATCCTGGGCACTGCGCGGCAGGCGAGATCGCCCTGCTTGTCCATGAACGTCCCGATCTTCCGGGCAAGCGTTATGGTTTCTGCCTTGTCATACGTGATGAGCGGCCGGAGCACCGGTGTTGTCGTTGCATCGGAGATCACCGCAAGGTTTGCGAGCGTCTGGGACGCGACCTGCCCGATATTTTCCCCGGTAAGGATCGCCTGCGCACCCTCGCGCACGCACAACCGGTCGGCTGTCCGAAACATGAAACGCTTGCACAGGACGCAGCGCAGCCGGGGAGGGATGCGGAGTTCCTGCATCCGGTCATAGAACAATTCGGCGTTGATGATGATCATCTGCACGTCGTTTCCCGGGCACCAGAGAGAAAGCCGGCGGAGGTTTTCGATCGCGGTTGTTCTTACATCGCCACCCGCCCACCGGCCGCCGTCCATGTGCAGGTGAGAGACCTCACAACCCCGCTTCATCGCCAGCCACGATGCAACCGGCGAATCGATCCCTGATGAGAGCAGGCAGAGCACCTTTCCCTGCGAGCCCCACGGGAGTCCTCCGGGCGCCGGGATACGGGAATCGTAGACAAGGCCCCCGCAGTCCCGGACTTCGACAAAGAGTTCGTACTCCGGGTGCGAGAGATCGACAGAAAGGCCAGGGATCGCATCAAAGATGGCAGAACCGACATACTCGCCCAGCTGCTGGCTGTCCATCCCTGTCTTGCTCTGCCGCTTTCCCCGCACGGCAAACCGGGCAGGTGCATGCAGATGATCTTTCGCGAGGCGGACTGCCGCGTCACGCAGGGCATCCGGATCCGGGGCAACCCGGGTGCAGACGCTTACGCTTACCACGCCAAAGACCTGGGAGACGATCCCCGCAATCTCTTCCGGCTTTTCACCGTAGACAAAGATTCGCCCCCGGGGGCTCTCGAACCGGCAGGAATGGCCGGCAGATTCCAGCGCCAGCCGGATATTGCGCAGGAGGATGCCGATGAAATGGTATTTGACCGGATCGCTTTTTAAGAAAAGCTCGCCGTACCGCACCATAACGACTTTTTCCGGTTCATCCCCGCCATGCAGATCTTCCATGATCATTTCAAGATATTGGGGCGAAGATGGAGATAACCGTTGGCAGCCGGGACGTTGCCCTTGCGATCGGACCACGACGTTTCAAAAGTGCCGGGGATAACGAAACTCTTTAATCGGGAGAGAGAATACTGTACTGAAATGGCGAAAAAGGCGAGCAAAAAGGCAGAAGAGGAACCGCTCAAACTCTTCTACATTTTCTATAACCAGGAACGGTGGGACAACTGGGTAAAATCACTTGCTGATGCCAGTTTTGAGGTCGATCCAAAAAGCGATGAGATGCCCGAGGGCTTTCGGATCCTGGACGGATTCTCCGTCGACATCACCCTTGCCGCACTCAAGATCGTCAAGTTGTACCAGAACAAACGCTTCTCACAGGAGGAAGCATTTGACCGGCTCGGGCAGGTCGAGGCTATTGTCATGTCTGCCGCACCAAAAGGAGACACTGAAGAACTTATCGAGCTCCTCCAGCTCCCCAAGCTGTGCCTGTTTACTTCCTGCCGGAAATATCTTGGCGGGGAGTTTGACAAGGATATCAAGACGCTGGTGAAAAAGGGAAAAGGGCAGATCGAGAAGGACATGGAAGGTGCGCTTGAGACTGCTGCAAATATCGGTGCAGCCGTAATAGACGGCGCTGCCTGCTGCGGGAAGTACGTCAAGGACGATCTGGAAAACCCGACCCTGTTTGACGAGTGGCTCATCGAGTGCGAGCGGATGTACGAAGCGATGGGCTCCTTAAAGAACTTTGATGAGTCGACCGGAGACGACGAGTGATCGCTGACCGGGCGCGGTTCCGTCACGCAAAAAAGATAGAAAGGCTCGCCGGCTACCGGGTTCCCGACCACGCCTTTTACCCGGTGATGCTCGAAACCATCACCTCCCGTTTTAATTTCGACGCGCTTGACTTTGCCATCCGCGAGCAGCTCCTCCAGTTTTTTAACGATTTTCTCCGGTGCAAGTGCAAAAACTCGCCGTTGTGCGGCTGCCCCGAGAAAAAATTTGCGATAAAAGTTATCGAACTGCGCGAGAACGGTCTTGACCACCGGCAGATCTCGGCGTACTTGTCCGATGAATATGGGATCGAGATCTTTCCTGCGGACGTGCTCTCGTTCTTAGAAGAGTCCGTTCATGTTCTCGAAGCAATTTCTGACGTGGCACACCTCCAGGGACAGGAAACACTTGCCCAGAAAACGATCGAACATATCAGGCTTATCGAACGGTAGTTTCACCTTTTTTCTCTTGTACGCGGAGTTTATTCCGGAACCGGTTCCTGACGCAGGTTCCCGTAAATGCGATCAACCATGCTTCCCGGGATCCAGAAAGCATATATTACAAAATGTAAAACATATGTTACGTGGTGTTTGTACAGGAAGTGCGAACACCTGCAAGAAACAGCATACCGGAGATCCAGAATGAAAACCCCGAAAATCTACTATGCAGCACTTATGGCATTCTGTGCCCTCACCTTGTCAATTGGCAGCACAGGTGTCATGGGATGGCACTAAAACCAGGGAACCTGCTGGCTCCGGCAGCAGATCCCAAAAGAGAATTACTAAAAAGGAGATGATACCAAAAAGCAGAATCTGATGCACATTTCCCCGGCTTCGCCGGAAAAAAGGCAGAATAATACATTCAGGACCGTGAAGCCCCGACAGGTTATACACCCGGGCCGGTGTCTGCCACTCCCCACCCGAGGGCAGGCCGAACCCGTAGTCGAAAGAGACCTGCGGTGCGCCACGCCCGGAATGCAGGATGTCACAAGTACCTCTTCACAAGAACCAGTAATCCAACAGGAATCCATTATCAGATGAGGGGCAAAACCCTCCTTTTATTTTTTAGTTCAATACAGATCGTTTCCCTGGTGCCGCATCCCGGGTTTGCAGGCAGGTAAAAAACGGGATTCTTTTCAGGACCACACCCCGGGCCATCGGAACATTATTGCTGACGCCACCAGATCGAACCAGCCGGTATTTTCTGAACAAACACTCCCGGATCCCGGATAACGATTATGTCAGGAAGTTCGGAAAATCTTCGTTGGAGTCTCCCGTTTCTCACCAGAATTCGTCTGAAAGTTCCTTTACTACCGCGGCAGCAAAATTTTTTGCAGCGGCCGGACCATTTGCCGTGATGATTCTCCCGTCAGTCACCACGGGCTCCTGTGTGAGTACGGCCCTGCCTTTTTTCATCTCGAAAATTGCTGTGGGGGCATCGTACACGGTCGCCTTCTTTCCCTTGAGGATCCCGGCACGGGCAAGCACGACCGGCGCAAGGCAGATCGCGGCAACGACTTTGTCGGTCTCGTAGAAATAGATCGCAAGCCGCACGAGCAGGTCATCCTCCCAGAGATGCTCCTGGCACCCGGAGCCCCCAACGATAATAAGACCGCCATAATTCTTCGGGTCGATATCGTCAAACGATAATCCCGCCGATGTTTTCCCCCCCAGCATCCCCGTGCATGTACCGGGGCGGGTCGAAGCGATATCAAACGCGATCCCGGCTTTATTCAGGGCCGCAACCGGCTCGGCCAGCTCCTCATCACGGTACTTTTCCGGTGCTATTGCAATGACTGCTTTCATGGTATCCGGGATTTTCTTTGTATGTATATCAGGATTATCACCGGTTTCCAAAAGATACTGCCGGGAACGCACATGCAGGTCAGGTAAAAAACGGCATCTTCACGGATCAGGACAGATCCTCCGGCACCGGTTTTTGCGATCCGTTAAAATCCGCTGGGCTCTTTCATCGTTGCCGTCAGGATTACGCAGCCACCGGGAAGAACCGATACCACAGCTCATAAATAACCCGAAAGTGCTCTATCTTCTCCTGAGGATATCATGCCGGAACTCGAAGTGAATAAACAGACAACAGCTCTCGTTGTCATTGACCTGCAGAAGGGAATCGCAGCACAGCCCGCACAACCATATCCCACGCAGGGAGTCGTCAGGAATGCAGCTTTGCTCGTCACCGCGTTCAGGAAACACGGGATGCCGGTCTTCCTGGTACATGTCGTTGCATCACCGGGAACCATGCTGAACGTGAAAAGCGACACATCATTCTCACGTTCGACGCCCCTGCCCCCGGACTGGTCAGAGTTTGTCCCGGAGATCGCCCCGGTCCCTTCTGATATCATAATAGCAAAAAAGCAGTGGGGAGCGTTCTACGGTACCGATCTCGAACTCCAGCTGAGGCGAAGGGGGATGGACACGATCGTCCTCTGCGGGATCGCCACCGACTTCGGTGTCGAGAGCACGGCGCGGTTCGCCTACGAGTACGGGTTCCAGCAGATCTTCTGCGAGGACGCGATGACCTCCCAGTCAGCAGAGCAGCATAATGCCGCGGTGAATTTTATCTTCAGGAGGATGGGCCGGGTCCGGAAAACTGATGAGATACTCCGTGCGTTAGAGTAAGGCAAGCCATACTCCTGAAAGGCATTATAGCGATCCTGCTAGTACGTGCCCGGTCGTGCGGATTTGAGAGCCTGATGATTGAGACTGTGCTCCATAAAGACGGGCATGGTACAGGGAAGCGGTCGTACCGGGTCCGGGAACCGGTCTTGTTTTTAGGCATGAGAGGACTGCGATTGTTTCCCTACGATCAGGATATCACTTTTTTTTCGCCGTTGAAATAGGCAATCTGTTCCAGGTACACCATGCAGAGATAACCGGCAAGGATGCCGATAACGATCCCGGCAAGGTGAAGGGAAATGCTTACCGTCCGCGTTGAATTAGTCATTCGTTCCGGGAAAAGGTTCCAGATGAAGTACCAGAAGATGACAACAATCGTCACAGTGATAATCCTGGACGACCAGGAAAATTCCTGCATGACGCGGTATAAATGCGTAAACTGGTAGCGGTACACAACAATTGCAAGTACCAGCATGACGGTCACGGCCAGTAATGCAAGAAGAATCGGGGAGCTGCGTTCGGTATGATAGAGGATCATATACCGTGCGATGATGCCCGCAGAGAGGGCAAGGACAAAGGCCAGTACCAGGCCGTAATAATTTCGCATTCTTTGCCCGGAAGTGTGCTCAAGATATGCCAACCAGAACAGCAGCAGCAGTCCTGCAAGCGCCGAATCAATGCCCGAAAGGCCTGCATAATATGTTGTTGTCGCGTTAAAAATTGCAAAGAACGCACCGAAGACGAGAAAGATGATGACAATGACCTTGCTCAGTACAAGGTACAGCCGTTTCCGGTTTACAATGGTGGCGAGCACCAGGCCATAGATGGCGATCAGCAGGTATGCAGTTACGTTCGCGAGGAAATGATCAAAATTCAAGTGAACAAACGACGCTGTAAAGATCTGGTAGATATGGAAGTTCGTTAAGTCAATCTGCAGGCTTGAACGTAATGACGGATAAACAGAGACGAGATATTCGATGATGATCGTGATGGCAGGGATGATGAGAACGACGGCAAGGTAAACGGAAAAGAGCCGGAGGTTGATGGTTGATAAAAACTCTTGAAACTTTTTAAAACCGTTCATGGTGCAAAGTCCATCTTTTTACGTTTTTGTTCAGTACATCGGTCCTGTTACAATAAAAGAGAGAGCCATATCTCATGCAGGGGGCACAAAAAAATAAAAAAATACCGGGAATGGCAGAATCCCGGAAATTAAAAAAAACGGCGTGTTGCCGTCAAACCATTTCATTGAGGATACGGTGGCCTCCTGTATCACCTGGTCCGCATCAATTCCCTGTCATTTGTTGCATGACGTGAAGGGAGAGAAAAGAGACAAGGATTCCGGCCCATGATCGGGAATGCTGAAGCATTGCACCGTTGATGAGAAAACTCCCGGTACAGGGATACCTGACTCCTTCCTGCAAGTGTTTATCCACCCGCCCTTCCAATGGATAGCAGCAGCGTGATGCACTTTTGACCGCCCCCCAGTTTCTCCCTATACCCAAAAATATCCATGCGCTTGCCTGTGAAACCATCAGCCGTCGCATCGGGCGGCTCCCGTTTACCAGGAATGGTGTTGAGATCACCGAAAGCCTTGTCGGAGTGACCATGGAGTGCCTCAATGCCGAGGCCAGAAAAACACTGCCCCTGCGGACCGTATCCCGGGAGAAAGGCACTATCCCGGGACTTGGAGAGTGCCTTACGGAGAGGCTTGGTAAAGACCAGAGCGATGTCACACCTGTTATCGCAGAGGTTCTTGTGACCGCCGGTCTTGCAGAACCGGCCGAAGTGCTCGATGCTTCAACCCGCACAGAGACCCGGGGGATCCGGCTGCTGTCCGCATGGACCTGGCATATCGCATCAGGGGACTTTCCGTCCTGTGACAGTACGTGTCTGAGTGGCGGGGAAACGGATGCCTGGCTCGCACAGTGCCCGGTCTGCCGGACCGGCATCCTCAGCCGGGTGACCGGTAAACGGCTGTTTGGCACCCCTCCAACCGATTACTACCTTGACTGTTCTCATTGCGGTGCAAAATTTATACCGGAGAAAGACCGGTTCCGGCTGGTCTCGATCGCCCATATTTCCGATCCACGCTGGCGGCAGTACCTCAATTCCTGCCGGAAACCCGACGAATGGGCCGCACTTGTGCGCGAGGAGACCCCGGCAAGCCCGGTCTCCCGCATTGCCACATCCCGGTACCGCATGGCTCCCCGAAAAGCCGTGATCCCAACATCCCAGCCGACTATAATCCACCGGCCGGAAAAACCTGCACGGCCGGTCGAAGGTGTCCCGGTCCTCTTTTCCACAATCAGGGGAGGGAGTCTTGCCGTTCCCGGCACCGCAAAAACCCACTACTTCCGGCCCGTATCCCTCCGGTTCTTACGCGGGGTCCGTCACGATCTGTTTACCCGTTCAGAGCGCATCGTGCAGCAGGTTCTCGAAGGTCCGGCATTTGCGGAGGTAAAACCGCTTTTTGTAAAGGAATACATGCAGTACCTCCCGCTCCGGCTCGGCCCGGTAACAGAAGAACTCATCAAGAAAAACGATCCCCTATACAGGCAGCTCCTGAACAGTCATGGCGATGAGGGTTTTGGCTCGTTTGCTGTTCAGGACGAAGAGTGTGCGCATAAAAAAGGACTCCTGATGGTGTACGTGCAGGGAAAACTCTGCCATGTGGCCGGCTGCCACACGACATTTGCAGATCTTGTTGACCGATCTCTTGGGAACATTACGACCGACCAGTGCTACCGCGACGGGGATGAAACCGCGTGCCGGATCAACAGCCTTGTCACTGCATTCAGGGACACGCCGGTCCTCTGGTGCCACGAACTTTCTGATGACAATGCGATCGATGCTGCCGTGTCAGACCTGCGCAGCCGTTACCTGCAGGTTCCTTGAGAAACCATAGAAATACAAGTAACTCAGGAGAAATACATCAAAAGCGAAGATCAGAGAATTTTTCATATCCTATGCAAACATTATAATTACCTACTCCGGTTACAGGACAAGGGAGACATTGGATGAAAAAGTGTCCGCACTGCGGGATGAATATCCGGGATAACGTCGAGGTCTGCGGGTACTGCGGAGGCGAAATATCGCAGAAACCTGCGAAATCCGCTGGCAGCAGGGGCGCACAGGTTCCACAGCGGAGCGCCCCGCCCCGGCCGGCCCCCCAGGAGGATGAACCGGAAAGCGAAGAGGGAGAAGAGGAAGAGGGAGGACTCTCTGCTATTCTCCAGCCGGGCGAAAAGGTACTGATCGGCTCCCTCAACGTCTCGGTAAAAAAGTTTTTTTTCCATGCATACCTGACGAACAAGCGTATTTTTTTAATCGATACGCAGGAAAAGAAACTCAAAGTAACCGCAAAGGATGTCCCGCGTGACACGATTGCCGACAGCATCGTGGAGTATTCGGAGAATTCCGATCCGGTGCTGGTGCTCTCCGTAAAATCAGCCGATGATGAGATTAAGACCATGAAACTGGTCTTTGCCCAGAATGGCACCGACCGCGCCGGTGAAGTCGACGACTGGATCTCGTTGCTCCACGAGGACTCGGACACAAAAAAACAGCGCCGTGCAGCACCGGCACAGAAGGAGCCGGAGCCCCGTCAGGAAGAAGAGCCGGAGGAGGAGCCCCCGGCACGTCCGGTAAAGACCCCGGTCCGCTATGAAGAACTGCATCCTACCCGAAAACCGCTCAAGGAACACGAACGCCAACCCCCGGTAAAACGGCTGATCCCCCTTGCCCGCGAACCGGAACCTGAACCGGAGGAACCCGAGCCGGAAGTTCAGCCCCAGAGACGGATGCAGGTACGGACACTCGAAGAGCCACAGCAACGCAGGGTCCCGGTAACCCGAGATATGCCTGCGCCGGTCAGGAGCGACGCACAGATCGTCAGGAAACCGGAAGTCCACGCCGCGGTGCGAACGGCAATGAAAAATCCTGTTCAGCCTGTACGCCAGACCAGTGTCTCCCCGTCACGGAGCGTAACCTCCGAACCTGTACGCCGTCCTGTCCCGATACACGAACCCGCACGGGAGGTCGCTCCCGATGAGTACCCTGCCATCCACAGGGTGGCAGTCCAAGAAGAGCCTGCCGACAATCCGCAGTTCTGTCATAACTGCGGGAAAAAGCTCCCGGGAGAGGCAAACTTCTGCCCCGGCTGCGGGACGAAACTCGGGCGCTCAAAAACGGATCCATCAGCGGCGCGCTTTTCAAAAACCATTCCCCGGCCGGTCCCAGCTCCGGCACCAGCCCCCCAGCCCCACCAGCACAAGGTCCCAAGGATTGAAGAGGTCCGTGACGATGATGAAGAGGAGGACATGACACCCAAACGGCCCCCGGTAAAAAAGACACCGAAGGGCAGTGACATGACCATCCTGCAGAAATTCCTGCGGCGCTGAAGTACACTACGGCGCCATTAAAATTTTTTATGGTAATCCGGCCGAAAAAATGCCGTCTATTTCCGTTTTGCCTAAGAAGAAATCGTTATATGAATGTCAGTCTCTTGTATTAGTACGATTACGGAGAAACCGAGGAAGTTTAATGAAGCGAAATATTCAGATTGAAGCGTTGAATCAGATACCGTTAGAAAAACAGCGGATTGAACTTGTTGAGCGCAAATGCCTCGGTCACCCCGACAGCATTGCAGATGGAATTGCAGAGTCGATCTCCCAGGCACTCTGCAAAGTGTACCTTGACGAGTTCGGTGTCGTCCTGCACCACAATACCGACCAGGGCGAAGTTGTTGCCGGCGAATCATGCCCGAAATTCGGCGGCGGGAGGATGATCCGGCCGATTTATGTTTTAATCGACGGCCGGGCGACAAAACAGTTCAATGGCGTCACCGTCCCGACAGATGCGGTCGCAGTCGAGGCAGCACACGCGTACCTCCACAAGATCCTCCCCGAACTCAACCTGACCCGGGATGTCATGATCGACAGCCGGCTCGGGACCGGTTCGACCGACCTTCGTGATGTCTTCAAGCCCCGGCAGGGCAAAGTCCCGCGTTCCAACGATACCTCGTTTGGTGTCGGGCACGCCCCGTTCTCTGACGTTGAGAACATTATCAGGAATTCGGCAAATTATATCGACACGAAACTCCGCAAAAAGTATCCCGCCATCGGGCAGGATATCAAGATCATGGGGCTTCGTGACGGGAACACGATCACGCTTACCATTGCCTGCGCCATTGTCGACAAGTACTGTGCGGACATAAAAGAATACCAGGACTACATGACCCTCCTGACCGAAGAGATCGGGAATGTCGCAAAGAAGAGCACGAAGCGCAAGATCGTGGTCAACGTCAACACTGCCGATGATATCAAAAACAAGAGTGTTTTCCTGACGGTCACCGGTACATCGGCAGAGATGGGAGATGACGGTTCGGTCGGCCGGGGCAACCGGTGCAACGGGCTTATCACCCCCAACCGCCCGATGAGCATGGAAGCAACAAGCGGCAAGAACCCGATCAACCATATCGGCAAGATCTACAATCTCCTCTCAACCCAGATTGCGCAGGAGTCGGTCAAAAAAGTTGACGGCATCGAGGAGATGTACGTCCGCCTGCTCTCCCAGATAGGTAAACCAATCGATCTCCCGCTCGTGGCAAGCGTCCAGGTACTGCCAAAGAAGGGCGTCGCCTTAAAGGATATCAACAGCGAGATCAATGGGATCGTTGATGACAACCTTGCAAACGTGACGAGCATCACGGAGAAGGTAATCCGTGGCGAACTCAAGACCTTCTAAAAAGAAACAAGGCGATAAAAAGACCCCGGCACCGGCCGGGCTTTCTCCTTTTTCCGGCATGATCCGGCTTGCCATCCCCAACAAGGGGCGGATCGCAGCGCCGATCATGGACCTGATGGAAAAGAGCGGGCTCCACCTGCCGGACATTGCCGAGCGCCGGCTCATTGCCCGCACACTCGACCCCCACGTGGAGATCCTCTTTGCCCGGCCCATCGATATCCCTGAATATGTGGCAACCGGCGCCGCAGATCTCGGCATCACCGGCCATGATATGGTAGCCGAGCGCGGGTCCGATGTCGTGGAACTCCTCGACCTCCAGATCGGGAAGGCAAAACTTGTGCTTGCCATCAGCGATGATTCAAAAGTCACCTCCGTCCACGATCTCAAAGGGGCAAAGATCGCAACCGAGTTCCCAACCATCACAAAACAGTATTTTGCAAAACGGCACGTGCCGGTCACGATAGTCCTTGTCGGAGGGGCCTGCGAAGCGACACCGCACCTCGGGATCGCCGATGCGATTGTCGATCTCTCGAGTTCGGGAAATACCCTGAAGACCAACCGGCTCCGGGTGCTCGACGAGGTGCTGGTGACTTCCACCCACCTGATTGCAAACCGCCGGTCACTGGAGACCAAACGGGAAAAGATCGACGAGATCCACCTCGCTCTCGAAAGCGTCATACGGGCACGCGGTCAGTGCTACCTGATGATGAACGTGAAACGGGCGTCGCTTGAGAAGGTAAAAAGCGTGCTGCCCGGGCTCTCCGGCCCGACGGTCATGGATGTCGCATCGACCGAGGATATGGTCGCCGTCCACGCGGTTGTGAACGAGGAACGGGTCTACACGCTGATCAACGCGTTAAAACAGGCGGGCGCACGTGATATCCTTGTCATGTCCATCGAGCGGATGATCCGCTGATCATCATGAGAATCTTTCCTGCCGTAGACATCCTCGGGGGCAGATGCGTCCAGCTCGTGCAGGGAAAACGGGAGAGCGCAACCACATACGGCGACCCGCTTTCCTGTGCCCGTCGCTGGCTCGATGCCGGTGCTGATGCGCTGCACGTGGTCAACCTTGACGGTGCGTTCGGTGAGTCGGCAAAGAACGCCGACCTGATCCGGGCACTCGTGAAGGATACCGGTGTTGAGTGCGAGCTCGGCGGGGGGATCCGTTCCGTTGAAGACGGACGACAATGGCTTGAGACCGGGGTCACCCGGATTATCCTGTCCACGCTTGCCATCCAGAAACCTGAATGTATACGCACACTCTCACAGGAGTTTGGCAGCGACCGGATTATGGCAGGAGTCGATGCCCGGGGGGGACAGGTCGCCATCCACGGCTGGCAGGAGACCGCCGGCGATTATATCGGCTGGTCAAAAACGTTCGAGAGCCTGGGTGCAGGTTCCCTGCTCTACACGAATGTAGATGTCGAGGGACTGCAAAAAGGCATTGCAGCCGGCCCGGTCCGGCAGCTCATCGGGAGCGTCCATATCCCGGTGGTTGTTGCCGGCGGTGTATCGGCACCTGCAGATGTCGCCACACTCCGGGACGCCGGGGCGTACGGGGCGGTGCTCGGTTCAGCGCTGTACAGCGGAAAGATTAACCTTTCAGAGGCACTAGAGGAATCTCGATGAGAAAAGTAACGATTACACGGGAGACCAGCGAAACAACCATTGCACTCACGCTTAACCCCGACGGTGCCGGGAAGGTGTCGGTGGAGACCGGCATCCCGTTCTTCGACCACATGCTCACCGGGATGGCAAAGCACGGGGGATTCGATCTTTCCTGCAAAGCCAAAGGAGATCTCAAGGTAGACTGCCACCACACGATCGAGGACGTGGGGATCGTGATCGGCGATGCGGTGAAGCAGTCGATCGGGGACGGCCGGGGCATCCGGCGGTTCGCCCACGCAATCATCCCGATGGACGAATCCCTTGCGCAGGTGGCGCTCGACTGCGGGGGCCGCGGGTACCTTGTCTATACCGGCACCTTAGGCAACAAAACGCTTGGGGACATCCCGTCCGATCTCTTCGAGCATTTCTTCTACTCTCTCTGCATGCACGCCGGCATCACGGCCCACATCAGTTTCTCGGGAAGAAACGATCACCACCAGTGCGAGGCAGCGTTCAAGGCGTTCGGGATTGCGCTTAGCGATGCTATGGCAAAGAGTGGGAAAGTAAAGGGCATCCCGAGCACGAAGGGAACGTTCTGAACCAGCAGGCCGGGGACGGCCGGTGTACAGGTATTCTTTCAGGTTACAATGGGGGTAGCGCGATCCTGCCCCTGAACTTCTTTGCGGTACAATGAGCGGGTGATTACAACGGGTGTTTTCCGGTACGACAACAAGTATGCAGCACCGACAAAGGAGCAGCGCGAACGGTACATGAAAGGGGAGAGCGAGGAACATCTCTTCGGGCCGGACGACCAGATCATGCTTGTCGTGTACGATGAGGCAGCGTACCTCAAGGATGATATTGATGGCACGAGGGTCCTCTTTACCGGGGCAAAAGACAAGGGAAAAGTGTACGACGAGATAAAACGCCTGCTCGATGAGCATGAGAACAAAGTGGATGGCAGCCGGTCGTTTAAGAGCGGAAGCGAGATTGAGTAGGATCGGCAGGAACAATATCCTGTTCTTTTTTAAAAATCACTCCATCACTGAGTGAAGTGCCAAAAACGATCCCGCACCGGTGCGGGCGCAGAAGAAAAAAGAGTTGATCAGTTGGACTTTGACGCGAGATCAACGTCTTCTTTCTTGATGGTCTTTCTTCCTGCGTGCTCTGCGAGCTTGTTTGCTTCCTTGGTGAGCGAAGCGATGTATTTCTCAGCCTTGACTACGAGTGCTTCAGCTGCATCGCTGCCCACTCTTTCGGCTCCGTTCTTCTTTGCAATGCGTACAACTGCGGCGATTGGTAAATCTGCCATTTTTCTTACCTCAAAAAGAAAGTCTCTTGGCACCTATAAAAACTTTCCGGGAAAATCCCCCATTTTGCTTACGAAAATGATATTGGAAGCCTTGTAGAACCGTACAGGCAAAACGCGCCACGCAATTTCGCAGAATATTTTTTATAGCCATATAATCGGCTATTTTGAAAAATAAGCCACTTTAAGCGGTTAAATTTTATTCCAACAATGATGCTGCGAGCAATAGCGCATTCGTGTAATCCGGTTGGGCGCGCGAGGTATCCACAAAAATTCTATCGATATTTACGACCGGCGCCCCATGTCCGTGCCCGGCTCCAAGAAGGGCGAGTGTACGGAAGATAAGGTTGCCGGATATCCCGTCCGGTGCGATAATCAAGCCGCAGGACTCGATCGCATCCTCGATGAGGATCTCGTAGTGCACGGCATCGCCAAGTTTCGCGACAAGTTCGGCATCGGCCATGCTCCGGTCCACCCGGGGATGCCGGCCGACATCACCGAACCGGCCTCCCGAGAGGACACCCACTTTTTCCGGAAGGCCAATCCGGCGGGCGATCGCCCGGCCTTTCTTTATCAGAGCAAGCTTGTCTGCGACGGTCCAGCCCTCATCGATACCCACAGGAGCAAACAGGAATTTTTTCCCGCCAGCCGTCTCAAGAAGCGCGATCCGTTCAAGGTGGTCGACTCCTGCGGCGCCTTTCAGTGCCTGCAGGGTGGCATTTGCCGGCAGCGTGCCCCTGACTGCCACATCGATTGTACCCGCCATCAGGTCAGCAACAAGCGCTGATTCAGGGGTCGTGCTCTCCGCCAGCCGCACCCGGGGATGGCCGGATGGGACTTTTGCGGTACCCGTCCGGCAGTAACAGACTATTTCGCAGGGAAGATTCACCCGGCAGGCGCTGTTGATAACTTTCTCTGCATCCGCACCGATGCCGATCCCGATCTTTTTTACTGCTGCCTGCATGACGCCTCATCCGGGGAGAGACAGGTGATGCCGTTCTCGATAAAATCGAAGACTTCTGCCTCGTTCCCGTCATACCGGATCCTGAGCCGGCGCGTGGTGTCCACAGTGCCGATAGCATGTGCGGTCATGCCGACGGCAGCAAAGCGCCGGACCAGTTCGTCGACGTGCTCTCTTTTTGCGGTCAGGACAAAACCCATGCCGGGGTACATCTTCACCCACTGCTCGAACGTCATATGGTTTGCCGCAAGGTCGGGCTTTGGCACCCGGCCGAGATCGAGCTCGGCCCCTTTCCCGCTCACTTCAAGCAGCATCCCGATCGTCCCGATAAGGCCGGGGTTGCTGATGTCTTTACCCGCAGTGACGAGATGATCCCGCCCGATCTCTTCCAAGAGCGCAATCTGGGCACGCACCTGTCCGGCAGACTTCATGGTCACTGAGTCCCAGTTGAGGGCACAGGACGGATGGACGCGTCCGGTAAGATCGATGGCCGCGATGATGCAGTCGCCTTCCTGTGCGGTGTTGGAATAGATGATCGAGTCAAGCCGGGCGGCCCCGAGGATCGAGACATCGATCACGCTGTAAGGAGCATCCGGGTGAAGGTGCCCGCCGACAATCGGTACGCCGAACTGGGCGGACGCATCATGCATCCCTTTAACCACCTGCTCGTGGATACGGGACTCCTTTGGCATCGAAAAGACATCCACCATCGCGATCGGCTTCCCTCCCATGGCGGCGATATCATGGATATTGACAAGAACCGAGCAGTACCCGGCCCAGTACGGGTCGGACTCCATGAGCCGGCTCCAGATGCCATCCGCTGCAAGGAGCAGTGCCTCCCCGTTGTGCTCGATGACGGCCGCATCCTCGCCAAACGAGGCGATGACATGAGGAGCATCGATCCTGAGGGCCTTGACCATCTCACCGATCGCGTGTTTCCGCTTCACGCCTTCATATTCCCTGACTACGTGCGCGATCTTTGTTGTGGAACAGTCAGAAACCACTATTGTCACCCGGGTATTTCAGCACTGGATAATTTGCTGTACGCTATGTGTGGCCTCATCAGAGATAATTTATTTGATACGGGGTCGACACTTTGGTATGGAGTGGGCAGAGAAATACCGACCGGAGCACCTTGCGGATATCGCTGGCAACACCACCGCGATCCGCCAGATTGCGGACTGGGCAAAGACCTGGACATTCCGGTCAAAACCTCTCCTGCTCTACGGGAAGCCAGGCATCGGCAAGACGTCTGCGGCGTACGCTCTTGCCCGGGATATGAGCTGGGACGTGATCGAGCTCAACGCAAGCGACCAGAGAACAGCTGCTGTGATCGAGCGGATCGCCGGCGCCGGCAGCACCACGGCAAGCCTGACCGGGTCTCTGCGGAAACTTATCGTGATGGACGAGGCCGACAACCTGCAGGGGACTGCCGACCGGGGTGGGGCAAAGGCAATCATCGAGTGCATAAAAAACGCCCGGCAGCCCATCGTCCTCATCGCAAACGATCTCTACGGACTTGCCCCGGAGCTCCGCGTGCGCTGCGAGCCGGTCCAGTTCAGGGCTTTGCCGGCCCGGTCGATCGCCCCCCGACTCAAATTTATCTGCGCAAACGAGAAGATCGCCTGCTCGGAAGCAGCGATCCACGAGATAGCCGAGAGTGCCGGGGGGGACATGAGGGCGGCCGTGAACATGCTCTATGCCGCATCAATCGGCCGCGAATCGCTGGCAGAGGACCAAGTGCATACCTCCCATAAGGATGAACGGGTCTCGATCTTCTCGCTTGTTTCCGCAGTCTTTTCAAAGACCCCGGACGCGGATCTCATGAAATTATCCTGGGATGTCGACGATACCCCGGAAAATATTGAGCAGTGGGTGGAGGGGAATGTGCACGTTATTACCGATCCCGGCGCTGTTAAGCGGGCCTACCGATCGCTTGCACGGGCCGACGAGTACATCGGGTATACGTACCGGCGCCAGTATCACACGCTCTGGCGGTACGCGACAGCGGTGATGCTCATCGGGGTCGCCGATGCAGCCGGGGGAAAGGGCATCCACACCCGCATCATGCCTCCCGAGCGCTGGCAGAAGATGTCGACGGCAAAAAAGCAGAAAGCGATCCGGTACACCGTGCTCTCGCGCCTTGCTGCTGCCATGCATCTCCCCCAGACTACCCTGCGCGAGAAGTACCTGGGTACGATCGCCCTTCTCGTGGAGCACGACCCAGAAACCTTCACCCGCGAACTGATGCTCGATGCAGACGGGCTCAACTTCTTCTTAAACGACCGGGCCCGATCGCTGGAGATCGTAAAAGCGGTGACAAAAACGGAACGCGATCAGGAACTGGAACAGAAGAAAAAGGGCAGGAAAACAAAAGCCGCCACGGCCGGCGGGGAGCCCGATCCGATCGCACCTCCGGAGACAAAACCGCTGGTGACACCCCCTGCAGAAATACCGGACGAGCCTGCGACCACACCCGCACCGGATCCATCCGACAAGAAACCGGTGGCCAATAATCAGTCGACGCTCTTTGACGGGTTCTGACCACGCCGGTAATAATAGTGGAGAGGCACACCGCAGTCGATGATCTCGCCCCCGTTCCCGTAGGATTCAAAACCAAGATGGTAGACCACAAGATCGCAGTCGAGCATTTTTGCGAGCGCGATGAGCGGGGGAATCATCTCTTCTGCCGGGCGGACGGCATACAGGACATCGGCACCTGCATAGCAGGACAGGTCGGGCGAAAAGATATCGTCGCGGGTAAAGGATAACCAGCCCGGCAGCAGGCAGGGATGGATATCGGTAGCCCGCACTCTGACGCCCGCATCGTGAACGCACTGCGCGGCATCAGGATTCTTTCCCACACCGATCTCGACGGGATGGTGATAGTGTACCGCGATATACGTACCGACGCAGTGCTCAATATGTTTATA
>NZ_JBAVMX010000061.1:0-3050 GCF_049690535.1 Methanoregula sp.
GGCCGGCAATCACCATCGCGCTCCCGACGGTCAGCCACCAGATCCAGAAGTAGGGGTTGGCGACGCTCGTGAAAAAACCGGCAAAGTACGGGTTTGCTGCAACGGTTGCCCGCCCGCTGCCGCTCCCTGCAAGCGAGGCACCCCGGCTCCCGGTGATCGTGAGGATACCGAAGATGACGAGTGCCACGCCCCCGACGACCGCAACCGCGGTGGTGTACCGGAGCGCGACGGTTGCAAGGCCGGCCACGATTAAAAGGACGATGACGAGTTCGGAAAGCATATGGCCGAGCGTCACCTTCGGGCCCATCGTCCAGCCGCCGGGGATCGATGCGTTGATGGTGGCAACCAGCGTGGGGCCCGGCGCAAGGGCGCCGGTCAGGCCGAGGGCAAATGCCAGAATAAACATCTGGAGGGTATCGAGCATGGTATCGGGCGGGTTTGCACCCGCAAGTGAACAGGGTTAGAACGGACGACGATATCAAGGATTCCCTGAGACGGGAGTCAGGAGAGACTCGTGCATGGATGATATGATTATTTTCCCGGTGCTGCAATATACTACGTTATGCTTGATGCGCAGGAGATCACGCTCCGGTTTCTCGATACCCGGCTCCAGGTGCACCCCGACGTGGTGCGGTATATCCAGGAGCAGGACAACCCGGACCTGATCGAGCGCATCATCGCCGGCGTCCCGGAGGATACCATCGTGGTCTCGGCAAAGCACATCCCGGGCATGAACGCCACCCGGGACGGGATGCGGTTTTTAACCGATCCCTCGGTCGAGATCGTCTCGGGGAGCCCGGGGACATCGGGGAGCATCAACGGCACCGAGGACTACCTCCACTATTTCCGGGACCGGTACAGCAAGCTCGGAGCGATGATCCGGGCACGGTGCGGGGCGATGCCCATGGAAGGGCTCACCCGCTCGCCCCGGTACCGGCAGGAGGAGTGCACCGTGATCGGGATGGTCGCCGAGGTCAAGACGACTACGAACGGCCACCGGATCGCGGAACTCGAAGATACCACGGCAAACCTCACGGTACTCTTCCGGAAGGACCGGCCGGTCTTTGCCGATGCCGAGCGCCTGATCATGGACGAGGTGATCGGTGTCAAGGGTAAGCTCTCAAACGACGGGAAACTCTTCTTTGCTGAACAGATGTTCCGACCCGACATCAGGATCGATAACAAGCCGTTTTTGAGCGAACAGCCGGGAAAGGCGGTCTTCATCTCCGATGTCCACGTGGGGAGCAATACGTTCCTTCAGGAGGCCTGGAACCGGTTTGTCGACTGGCTCGCGGAATCCGACGCTTCCTACCTGCTTATCGCAGGCGACCTCGTGGACGGGATCGGGGTCTTCCCGGGACAGGAGCAGGAACTGACGATCAAGAACATCTACGAGCAGTACGACGCTTTTGGCGATCTGATCAGTGCAATCCCGCACCGGATCAAAATTATTGCAGCACCGGGCAACCACGACGTCGTGCGGGGCGCCGAGCCGCAGCCGGTGATCCCGGCGCAGTTCACGAAAAAGTTCCCCGAGAACTGCATGCTCGTCGAGAACCCGGCGCTCGTGAACCTGCAGGGCGTGCGGGTCCTGATGTACCACGGCCGGTCAATCGATGATATGATCGGGCTTATCCCTGGAGCCTCCTACGAGCAGAGCGGGCTGATGATGGAGGAGATGCTCCAGCGCCGGCACCTCGCCCCCGCCTACGGGAGGCGCACCCCGATTGCGGCGGGAAAATCCGACCGCCTGATCATCGACCCGATCCCGGAGATCCTGCACACGGGACACGTGCACATCAGGGGGCTGACAAACTATCGCGGGGTGCTCGGGATCAACGCAGGAACGTGGCAGTCCCAGACTGCGTTCCAGAAACAGATGAACGTGAACCCGACCCCGGCGCAGGCTGTGATGGTCGATCTCCAGACGCTGGTGCCGGAGACGTTTACGTTTTTGTAACCAAAAAAAAAGATCAGACCGGAATTATTTTCCGGCCGTGGATTTCGTTGATAACCTGGCCCAGCCCGATATAGATTGCAAGTGCCCCGGCAAGAATACCCATCAGGCCGGCGCCCAATTTGACAAGGCCGCTTTCTGTGAGTTCTGCTGCAACAAGAAGAGCGATCGTCAGGAACACCGCAAGGACGGTCACCTGGAGGCTCCGGTGCATGTTCAGAGTACAGATCAGGAGCCCGAATGCGACGATACCCCAGACGGTAAGGAACGCGGCAAGATCAGCTGGCCCCGGTGCCTTTGCAAGGCCGAAAGCCGGCAGAATGAAGACGCCGGCAAAGGTCATCCAGAAGAACCCGAAACTCACAAAGGTCAGAAACCCGAAGTTGTTGTTCTTCTTCCATTCCATGAGCCCGGCAATGATCTGGGCAAGGCCGCCATAGAAAATCGCCATGGCAATGATCGGACTGCTGATGCCGATGACCCCGGCGTTCCAGAGGCTTAAGAGAATGGTCGTTGTCCCGAATGCGCACAGCCCGAGCGGTGCCGGGTTTGCGGTCTGGTCCATGAGGAAGATATTGTTCCTGTTTGTGTCTTCGTTGTTCACCATAAACTCACTCAAACTGAATAATCTGGTGTAGACATACAGTTGCTCCCATTCAGCACATGCTCAGGTTTTCATCGATACCGCACATGACGTGTGTGATCTCGGCCCAGATGTTCAGCGCATTGATCTCTTGTGTCTTTTGTCTTAACCTTTCGTTTTACGATTCTGATGATGGATGTCTATTCATTGATCACGAATCCTCTGATGAGAGGGGTGCTCTTGCTCCGTCGCAGTATGGGTTCTGTAATGCGTCCCGGTGACGAGCCGCCGGCCATCCCGGCCCTGTGGCCCATGCCTGAGGCCGACTCCTCCCTTTAACATGTCAGGGATCATCTGTAGTGATTTATATGCGATGTCAGATGCAACGATCAAATCTCTTGGGAACGGGCCCGATCACCAGGAGAAACTGATTACGAGTATGGAATTTTCAGAAACCGGTGTATCAGATGACCGGATCACGGCACTTGAGAAGAAGGTATCGGCAATGGA
>NZ_JBAVMX010000062.1:0-2673 GCF_049690535.1 Methanoregula sp.
CCAAGCACGGTTGCTGATATTTCTCAAAAAAGTTTACTGAGGTTACCGGTCTTTCCAAAAATTGTGCTGCTATGTTATCAAACTTTTTGAAAACAGTTCATCAACCTTACCGGATTTTTAAAAAAATCGTTCACCACCATTATCGGACTTTCTAAAAAAAATGTCCGGCAACATCCTCAGAAAAGCATCCGGTCATTCCCGCCGGATACCAGAAGTTACAACGATATGTCCTAACATGAGCCGTCGCTGTGCCTGGACTTCCAGACCTGCCTGTTCAAACATAGTTCGTACCTCATGCCGGGTGCGGAGGTGGCCGTGGCCGCGATTCACACATCGTAAAAAGAACGGGAGTGGTGCGATATCAGACAAAAAGAACTGACCCCCGGGACGTAAGACACGCCGTATTTCGCGGATACCCTGTGCCTGGTCTGACCAGTGATGAAAGGAAGTCGTACTGAAAACGAGATCGGCAGACGCATCTGGGAGAGGGATGGATTCGGCAGAGCTCACCATAAACGCAGCATCCGGCATCAGGTGCCGGGCTTTTTGCACCATACCTTCAGCCGGATCGATCCCCGTAAGCTGTGCCTGAGGCCAGCGCTCCCTAATTTTTCGTAAGAGTCGGCCCGTTCCGCACCCGACATCCACGATATCCCCGGGTGCTGATTTCACCGTGACAAAACGAAGGACACCGTTGTGGATCCGGTCGAAATACAGGTACTGGAACCATGACTCCTCATAGGTGCCGGACCAGCGGTTAAATTTCTCAATATCTGAAGAGACATCCATGACCGTTCACCACAACGGGTACTGCCCGTGAGTACTTCAGGTATTTTACCGGCAGGGTCATGTAAGTAACCCTGTTTCAAATCCCGCCGGATGTTCACCGTACCTCTTTTAAGAACTAATTCCCCCGAAATTCACCGGCAATTGTGTAGTTCAATCGGACATCCTTAAAAAAATGGCGAACGCCTCAAGCCCTCCCCACGCAGTCCTTTCTCTCAGTACCCCATGCACTATCCCCACAGTTTCACCCCCCGCACCCGGGGGTTCATATGCAGTTCCGGTGCATCTCTCCTCACACGATCCGAGGACGTTCATGGATACACCGCAGACTGCCCATCATCAACAATGTTCCGAACCACACCAGACACCGGTCAGCCTGCTCAAAAAATACTGGGGCTATCCCGCATTCCTGCCGCACCAGGAATCGATCATCGCGTCGGTCCTTGAAGGTCACGACACGCTCGCGATCATGGCGACCGGGGGCGGGAAGTCGCTCTGCTACCAGCTGCCGGCCCTGTACCTCGGCGGCCTCACCGTGGTCATCTCGCCGCTCATTGCGCTCATGAAAGATCAGGTGGACGATCTCAATGCCCGGGGGATCCCGGCTGCTGCATTCAACAGCACGCTCGATTACCGGGAGCGCACCGGGATTGAAGCGGAGATGAAAGCGGGCAGGCTTCATATCCTGTTTGTCTCGCCGGAAAAATGCATGCAGGCCGGCTTTCTTGACACTCTTGCAGCAGCCCCGGTCCGGCTGATCGCGATCGATGAGGCGCACTGCATCTCGGAATGGGGCCACAACTTCCGGCCCGAGTACCGTGAACTCGCCCGGTTCAGGAAACTGTTCCCCTCCGCTCCCGTGATCGCCCTCACCGCGACAGCGATCCCGGAAGTGCGGAAAGACATCTGCCAGCAGCTCGGCCTCGTGAAGGTCCGGGAATTCGTGGGCAGTTTCAACCGGGAGAACCTGACCTACCGGGTGGTCACAAAAAAGAACCCGCTGGTCATGCTCGCGGATTTCCTCTGCCGGCACAGGAACGAGGCAGGAATTGTCTACTGCATGAGCAAGAAAGAGACCGAGGAGGTCGCGTACGAACTCCGTAAAAAAGGCTTCAAAGCGCTCGCCTACCATGCCGGGCTCCCCCGGCCGGTGAGGGCGGACGTACAGGACGCTTTCCTCAAAAACGCTGCACAGATCGTCTGTGCAACGGTCGCGTTCGGCATGGGGATCGACAAGCCGGACGTGCGGTTTGTGATCCACTACGATCTCCCGAAAACGGTCGAGTCCTATTACCAGGAGACCGGGCGGGCCGGGCGCGATGGGAAGCCTGCCGAATGCATCCTCTTTTACAGCAGGGGGGATTATGCCCGGGTCAGGTCGATGCTCGAACACGATGAAGGCGGCGAACGATCAGTCCGGATAGCGCTCAAAAAACTCCAGGACATGACCGGGTACTGCGAGACGACTGGCTGTCGGCGTGCCTTCCTGCTCACGTATTTTGGCGAAACCCCACCAGCAGGGAACTGCGGTACGTGCGATAACTGCGCTCATCCTGCCGCATCCATTGACGGCACGGAACCGGCACTCCTGATCGCCGCGTGCGTACAGCAGCTGCCATCCCACTTCGGGATCGAACTTATCACCGATGTCCTACGGGGAAAAAAGTCGGCAAAGATCGAAGCGTACCATTTCGACCGCCTGCCTGCATATGCAGCAGGAAAACAGTATGCAAAGGAAGAGTACCGGGTCTGGATCAATGATCTCGTCCGGCAGGGATATCTCGCACGAACCGGTGACAAATATCCGGTCATTGCTCTTGGTGCGAAAAGCAGCGGGCTGCTCGCCGGGACCTGCCGGGTCCGGCTCCCGGTACAGGAGCGCGATGC
>NZ_JBAVMX010000063.1:0-34134 GCF_049690535.1 Methanoregula sp.
GGATTATTCTGAATAGAGCATCTGCACGAGTTTCTCCGCTGATTCCCTGGTGATACCCATATCAAAGATTGTAAAGCGTTCCGGGCGGATAGTCTTTGCCATCAGGAGCGCCTCGACTGCGACATCATCACTGATTCCAAGATCCGCCGGTGTTGTCGGGGCGCCGATTGTCTTGAGAGACTGCCGGATCCCCCGCCAGTCGCCACCGTGCAGGTACATTGAGATAATCGTACCAATCCCGCAACTCTCCCCATGCAGCGCCTTTCCCGGGGCAAGCCTGTCAAGGGCATGGGAGAACTTGTGTTCCCCGCCGCTTGCCGGCCGGGACGATCCCGCAATACTCATCGCGACCCCGCTCGACACAAGTGCTTTCGTAACGAACCACGCAGACTGTTCCTGGTGAGGCTTGATGAGATCTGCATTTTTGACAAGGATCTCCGCGGTCATCTTTGAAAGGGCAATCGCGTACTCGCTCATCGGCTCACCCTTGATCCGGTGGGCCAGCTCCCAGTCAAGGATCGCTGTATAATTGGAGATTACATCCGCACAGCCGGCCGCGAGAAGCCGGTGCGGGGCAGACGCAATAATACCGGTATCCGCGATAATGGCGATAGGGGGATGCGCATCAAGAGAGACATTGCCGTCACCGGTGGGAACCGAAGCCCGGGCGGATGCGATCCCGTCATGGGATGCCGCGGTCGGGACAGAGACAAACTGCCGGTCGATGTTGTACGACACGATCTTTGCTGTATCAATCACCCTGCCCCCCCCGACCCCGACCACAAAGTCAACTCCATCGGCAACGCTCTCGGCTTGCCTGATGATCTTCGGGTTGATCTCTTCAGCAATGAAGACTTTTACCGTGCCGGTACTGGAGAGCAGATCCTGAACGGTCCGTCCCGCCCGTTCCATGGTACTTTTGCCTGAGATCAGGAGACAGGATCTGCCCAGTTTTAGGTCTTCACAGACCGGGGTGATCTGGTTGAGGACATCGTGACCGATCACCACATCACGGGGTAACTGCATCCATTTGGACTTGTCAAAGACCTTCTCTTTAAGTACTTTTATAGTATCTGAGCTCATCCGGATTATGAATGATTAGTGATTTCATATACAAATACTACATCGATCCTGTCAAGTACGGCGAGCCGTATAATATTGTCGAGACGCTCACCTACGCAATTATCCTAATTATCGGCGTGTATTTGTTGTACCGCTGGTTCTCGAATTCGACCTGGCTTTCAGAGCACGGCATAAAACTGGATTCCGGGTTCATCCTGGCAACGATTCCGTACGTGGTGCTCGGCGGCGTGCTCCGGGTGATCCAGGATGCCGGCATGGTCACGGGAGACTGGCAGTACCTGATCGTTACCCCCCCGATCTATTTTGTGCTGTTCTTCTTTGTGCTCGGGATGATCTTTCTGGGAGGCGTACTTAAGAAAAACGGCCTGATCAAAAATTTCCTGACATTTTATGCGTTTATCGGCTGCATCGCGGTCTTTGTCATCTCACTTATTCTTCTTTCCTGGGGCATGGTCCACGGCCATGTCGATCTTTTCATCCTCTCGGTAATCCCGCTCATGGCGATCACATCAACGGTGCTGGTCTGGGCCTGCATGCGATATATCCTCAAGTGGGAGTATGTCAGCGACCCGCTTTTCCTTGTCCTCATTTTCGGGCAGATGCTGGATGCCAGTGCCACCAGTTACGGGCTTACCTTCCACCCGGCAGTACACTATATTGAGCAGCACGTGGTCGGGTCAAACCTCATTGAGATGACCGGTACCGCTTTTATCATGTATCCGCTCAAACTGGTCGTCCTCTTCCCGGCTATCTACATCATGCAGCTCTATCGCAAGGAGGCAAATCCGACCTTCTGGCATCTCGTGCTTTTAGCGATGATTGTAGTCGGCCTCGCCCCGGGTGTCCGCGACATGATCCGGATGGTACTCTATGTCTGATACCGGTATACCGTATACCCCGGGGCATTCCCCGCTCGGGAATGCCATTATCATTACGGTTCTTCTTTTTCTTGTTGCAATGGTTGTGGGATGGATCGGAACCGTGCACAACCCCTCAATCGGTGACGACCTGATCAAGATCTTCCAGAAAGAGGTCGCCGGCCAGATCACCATCAGCGACCCTGTCGATACGTGCGCCAAGCTCTTTGCGAACAATCTCGAAGCCTGTATCCTGCTCTTTTTGGGAGGGGCATCGTTCGGTCTCATCACACTCTTTATTATGAGCCTGAACGGAATTGTGATCGGCGCAGTCACCGAGATAATCAGCCACGGCCATTCGGCGATATTTATTGCCGCTGCCCTGCTTCCCCATGGGATCTTCGAGATCCCCGCATTCATCATAGCCGGGGCGCTCGGGTTTTGTATGGCTCAGTCACTTATCGCCGAATGGTACGGGGCTGCCGATACAGCTGCCGATGCAGGACGGCTGGCCCGGCTCTTTCTCCTGTACGTGCTGCCTCTTATCGCAGTGGCGGCAGTAGTCGAGGCTTTTATTACGCCGGCAGTCATACAATTGGTAGCTTAAGAGGTCTTTTTATGGACGAAGATGCGGGCGCCCTGCCAAAAAAGGTGGATTTTTCCGAATGGTATAACGAACTTCTGTGGCGTGCTGAGATCATGGACGTCCGCTATCCCGTAAAAGGGCTCTACGTATGGTTCCCGTACGGATTTGCAATCCGCAAATTTGTGTACCAGCGCCTGCACGAACTGCTTGACCGGGATCACAAGGAGACGCTCTTTCCCCTGCTCATCCCTGAGCAGGAGTTCATGAAAGAGGCAGAGCACATCAAGGGCTTCGAGAACGAGGTCTACTGGGTGACGCACGGCGGTACAACCCCGCTTGATGTGAAACTGGCGCTCCGCCCGACAAGCGAGACGGCGATCTACCCGATGTTTGCCCTCTGGGTGCGTTCCCATGCAGATCTCCCGATCAAGATCTACCAGGTAGTAAACACGTTCCGGTACGAGACCAAGCAGACCCGCCCGATGATCCGGGCCCGCGAGATCACGTCGTTCATGGAATCGCACACGGTTCATGCAACATGGGACGAGGCGGAGGAGCAGGTGGAGTCCGAAATAGCACTCTCCCGCGAGTTTTACCAGAGTCTCTGCATCCCGATCATTATCTCGAAACGCCCGGACTGGGACAAGTTCCCCGGCGCCGATTATACGATCGCTGTCGACACGATCATGCCAAACGGCAAAACCCTCCAGATCGGCACCGTCCACCATCTCGGCGATCATTTCTCGAAAACATTCTCCATCCAGTACGAGGACAAAAATGGGGAGCAAAAGTGTGCATACCAGACCTGCTACGGGATCTCGGAACGCTGTATTGCGGCACTGATCTCCATGCACGGCGATGACAAGGGCCTGATCCTCCCCCCGGCAGTCGCAACACTCCAGGCAGTAATCGTGCCGATCACGATCGGTAAACGGCACGATGATGTGATGGCCGCTGCGGAAAAACTCAAAAACGATCTTGAAGCGGCCGGGTTTCGGGTGAACCTAGATACCCGCGACATGCGGCCGGGAGCAAAATATTACTGGTGGGAACTCCGGGGCGTCCCGCTCAGGCTCGAACTCGGGCCAAGGGATCTCGATGCCGGTAAAGCGATGGCAGTAAAACGGGGTGGTGATAAAACCACCATTTCGCTTGCAACGGCAGCTGATGATGTCAACCGGGTACTCGGAGAGATAACAGAAGAAATCCGGGCAAAAGCCGAGGAGCACACGAAATCACATCTCTGCACGGTTGATTCGATGGATGCCTTGAATTCAGCCCTCAATGAGGGAAAAGTTGCAGTCGTCCACTGGTGCCGTGAGCGGGGATGCGGGGATGCCATTGAAGAGAAGGCGAACTCAAGCCTGCTCGGGACAGATGTCCGGTCCGAATATGTCGAGGCCACTGACGGCCCCTGTATCATCTGCAAAAAGCCGGGCAAAGCCACTCTTGTCGGACGGACATACTGAATTTCCGGAATTTTTAATAGCGTCGTTCATCACAATAAGTATTTTTTTCTTTATTCAGGAGATGTAGCGCAAGCGTCCCACACGGGCACAGGGAAACCCGGATTTATCAGGAAAAGGCATCTGCAGGATACACGTTCTGACCACGATGAATACCTGTTGAGGGGGATGGTGGGAGTAGTCCGGGGCCATAACACCAATGATTACCCGGAAAAATTCCTTTACCCCAACACCGCATTCAGGTATCAGGGGGTTTATTGCTGATGTTAAATACGGGGACACTCATACAGGGAAAAGAGACTTCCGTGCGTTAAGGTTATGAGAGAATACCGCCCCCTATTTACACAAACAATCGCGTGCCCGGTGGCACAACCCGGAAACTATACAAGAGGGTGTACATGAAATCGTTGAGCGCGACCGTAATCATGCTGGCACTGATGGTAGTATCTTTAAGTCTGCCGGCATCCGCCGCGCTCACCGTACTAACCAGCGGCCCCCAGACCATTGCACGGGCAGATACGGTTATGTTTGCAGGCACCGGCGCACAGAATGGTTCAATGATTCTCTGGATTGTCGGGAGAAATTACTTTGATACTAAAACGGCAACCACGGATAAAAAAGGAAATTTCACCTTTCTTATAAAACCCCAGGAGTCCACCCTGTTCTCTAGCGGGGAATATGCGTTTTTAATCCAGGATCCCGGGGCCGATAAAAGTATCGAGATTGCCCCGCTGGTCTGGAGCGATGGCATACGTATTGCCGATCGGGGAAAAGTCATCACTAATATCGGGCAAAAAACATCGTTCCCGGCGGATATCAGTCAGGTCGCTTCTACCATCCTCAATGTATCGGCACGTCCGGACGTTGACGATATCTTCACCCCGTATTATTTTTACGTTGACGATCCGTACATACGATTCAACCGGGTCGGTGAAAGCGGTCCCGGTAAGCTGCCTGACCAGACCACCGGTGAAGCGCTCCTGATCACGGGTACAACAAATATAGGTCCGGAGAACCTGCTCCTGGTAGAGATCAGAAATACAAGTTCCAACGAGCTGATCACGTCAAGTAAAATTCCGGTGGAGAGTGGCACCAATACAAACCAGTGGACCTATTCGCTCGACGAACCCGGCCTGCCGGCCGGCTCGTATAATGTGACTATCAGCGAAAACAAATTCACCACATCGGGTGAGGCATCCGCCCAGCTCACGGTTCTCCAATATCGTATGGCAGATACACCTTCATCACCCCTGCAACCGCCGGAGCTGCCGGTTGGTGAGACCCTCTATAGTGTCTTCCTGCCCATTCTCATCAGTTTTGCCGCTCTGGTGATCATCGGGATTATCATGCTGGTATCCTTGCGGAAGTAAGACCCAGGGCGTGAGGACACCAAGGCGATTATTCCGTATACACAAACCTGAATTCATCGAGGTGATGTAACAGAACAAAAAGAGCCCGATGAAGGGGTAATCCATCAAGAAAATTCAGTTAAAAAAATTGGGAGTACATTAACACTGGTCACACACGTACTGGATGCGGACCGAGGTGTGGCGCATATCCCCGGTAATCCGTTTTCGACCTCTCCGCACAAAGAGCCTATTGCACTTCGCACATCGTTTGGGCCGGAGCCGATCAAGAACCCCCATGGGGAGTTCAAGAGAGAACTCCGTTTTTGTCCACTCTTCCGGGGGTTTGTCTGCATTTTGCTCGTAATTTGAGACAAACTCCATGATCTGCGAAGGTGGAACCCCAAGATCGACGAACTTTTTGAAAACAAAATAATTGAAGATCAGCCAGGAAAGGTCGGATCGATCCAGGATCCCGTCATACTCACTAATTGACTCGTCGAAGTCCTCCAGTGAACAGCCGCACAGAGGGCATTTGCCGCCCACGAGTTCATCAAGAAAAACCTCTTCCTGGCAACCAGGACAGGTCGTGTGAGGGGCATGCATGCGTGATGTCATTGTTATCTCCGTTCAGGGGTATCTCATAGGAAGGATGTGAGAAATAAAAATCATCCTTTTTGTCTGTTTACTTTTCAGATCATGCATGTGCCGGGGGGGCACTTATAGGTATCATCCTTGCACATTCACCCCGATAATATCTTTTTGGTACAACCATGTGATCAGGAGGCTTCCGGCTCCGGGGGTTCCATTACCAGGGTGCCGAAGATGACCTTTTCCAGCACCTGCGAAACGTAGCGGATGTGCATCGCCTTCTCCAAATCCTCGTTCCGGTGGATATCAGCATAGAGCTGGAGACGCAGGAGCGCAAAACGGAACCGGTCGAGCGTCTCATCATCAAGTTTCATGGCTTCACGGTAAACCGGTTCGAGAAGATCGGGAAACGCTTGCGGGTTTTCCAGGCATGCGATAACCGGCTCATAAATGGGGAGGGGAGCTGATTTTCCGGACAGTATCCGCTGGTAGTCCATGCTGGTTTATCCCTCAACGACTTTTATGAGCGCTTCCATGATCTTGTCCACGCTCGCCCATGTTGCACTGTCACCGCGCCGGATAATAAACGGCCGCCCCTCGTCCCCGGCTTTGCGCATATCAATATCGATCGGGATCGCGCCAAGGAACGGAACAGAGAACTCTTCTGCGATCTTTTTGCCCCCTCCTTTCCCGAAGAGATCGATCTCCTTGCCGCAGTGGGGGCAAAGCATCCCGCTCATGTTCTCGATAACACCAAGGACTGGCAGGCCGAGTTTTTCCACGAATTTTATTGCTTTTTTGGAATCAAGCGTCGCGACATCTTGGGGTGTTGTCACGATCACTGCACCGCGCACGTTAGGCGCGAGCTGGGCAATGGTAAGGGCCTCGTCACCGGTCCCCGGGGGAAGATCCACGACAAGGTAGTCGAGAGATCCCCAGTTGACTTCTGTAAGGAACTGGTTGATTGCCGCCATCTTCATAGGCCCACGCCAGATGATCGGCGTGCTCTTGTCCGGCAGCAGGAATGCCATCGATATGACTGAGAGCGACCCGGTGACATGGACCGGTTCGATCCGGTTCCCAAGTGTCGAAAGCTTGTGATCCTCGATCCCGAGCATCTTTGGGATGTTGGGGCCGTGCATATCAAGATCCAGAAGACCGACATGATAGCCGTGGCTGGAGAGTGCATATGCAAGGTTCACGGATACGGTCGATTTTCCTACACCGCCTTTCCCCGAGAGTACAAGGATAACGTGTTTCACGTCAATGTCTGCCTTGGGAGGAAGTCCGGGTTTTGCATCCGAGCAGTTTCCGGCAGTCGCGCAGCTGGAGCATTCGTGGGAGCAGGAATCTTTCGTGGGTTTTTCCGGTATGGTACCGGCAGGTTTCTTTGCCATGGGGTTGCCTCTGGAGTACCATACGGTACTTCTATCCACTATCGTTCTCTTTTTTAGACAATAAAGATGTGGAGATGATGACAGCCCCGGCAGAGAATGAGGAGGCGTTATTCCGGTATGCAGCCAATCCCTTGGGAGTAACAGGTCATATTCACCACCGGTATCTTATCCCGTGCATCCGGCCAATGCACGACAAGCCGGTTATTATCCCTCCGGACAAGCATGGCATTCCCCTCTCTATCGGCTGTGCCACAGAACGGTGAATAAAGAGTATGTTTATGAGGCCTGCAGTTTATGATGGAAGTACAGGATGTGAAGACCATATGGAACCCTTAAACATACGAATTTCAGTCAGAAACCTCCCCAGTGCGTACACCTGCGACGGGGAAGATAAATCACCGGAGATCGATGTCGGCGGTGTGAATGTCGAGCATTCAAAATGTCTTGCTATCATCTGTAATGATCCCGATGCACCCGGTGGCGGCGGTTTTATCCACTGGCTGGCATGGAATATAGAACTGGTAAAACTTATTCCGGAAAAGATCCCACAAGATCCCGTAATTACCTTCCCGGTAAAGGCCGTACAGGGAACAAACAGTTTTGGGAAGATCGGGTATTCTGGCCCCTGCCCCCCCCACGGCCAGACGCACCGGTATTTCTTCAAAGTTTACGGTCTGGATGCCGAACTTGATCTTGCACCCGGTGCAGCAAAAGAAGAGTTTTTGCGAGCCATTGGCGGACATGTCGTCCAGTACGGCGAGACCTACGTGACCTACGGGAGATAACCTGTTAGGCATACCCGTGAAGTGGATCAATACACTCAAAGGTCAACAACGGACAGCTTCACTCTGCCGGTGCATTTCCCCGGACTGCGTCGGGATAGATTCCCCCCTTTTTTCCTTGGTGCCATGAATCGGGACTGGCGCTTCAAAGGGTGTCAACCTTAAAAATCCCTGCCTGCGTATAGTGACGTTAAGCATGTCAGAGGATCGGGAACAAGGCAGCCTGGACCACAAAAGTGATTCGCGGATTTACCGGTATACGCAACAACGCGAAGCCCTGCTCTCGTCCCACGCTGCATGGAGTGATCGGGCAGTGCGGCGGAAGAACCGGAAGCCGGAAGATATCCGTACCCCTTATTCGAGGGATGCCGATCGGATCATCCACACCCGGGCATATTCACGGTATATCGACAAGACTCAGGTCTTTTATCTGGTCGAGAACGATCATATCACCCACCGAGTGATCCATGTCCAGCTCGTCTCGAAGATTGCCCGTACTATCGGGCGATGCCTGCGCCTCAACGAGGATCTCATCGAGGCAATCGCACTCGGGCATGACATCGGTCACATCCCGTACGGGCATTTCGGCGAGTCATGCCTCTCGGATCTCTGCGAAAAACACGGGATCGGGAAATTTTTCCACAATGTGCAGAGTGTCAGGTTTCTTGACCGTATTGAGGATCAGGACCTGACCATGCAGGTACTGGACGGAATCCTCTGCCATAACGGGGAGACCGATGACGTCCAGATCTCCCCCGAACCATGCCCGGACTGGGATGCCTTCGATAGTAAAGTCAAGGCCAATGCAGACGGGATCAGATCCGGGGCACCGATGACACTGGAAGGCTGTGTCGTGAAATTTGCCGATACGATCGCCTATATCGGGCGCGATCTCCAGGATGCGCAGGAGGTCGGTCTCATAAACACAACAAATGACATCCCCGCGGAGTGCAAAGAGGTTCTGGGATCCGATAACCGTGCCATCATCGATACCCTGATCCACGATCTGCTCGATCACAGTGACGCTGACCGTGAGGGCTTTATCTCTTACAGCCCGGAGGTGGAACACGCACTGGTAACTCTCCGTGCCTTTTCACGGGAACGGATTTACAACAACCCGAACCTGACCGCAGAGAGGGAGAAGATCAAAACCATGTACCGCATCCTGTTTTTGAAGTATCTTGAGGATGCTGATGCGGAGCGTCGTGATTCAAAAATTTTTACGGAATTTGCCGGTTCGCCATGGGTCAGCCAGGATTACCTGCGCTCAATATCCCCTGCCGGGCTCGTCCGTGATTTTATCGCCGGTATGACCGACCGGTATTTCCTGAAACGTTTTGAGGAATGCGTACTTCCGCGCCGGGTCGAGGGTAAATTCCGGTAACCGGGCGCTGGTCAGTCGTACTTGCCCTTCGGGTGCGCCCAGCCGGTGAACCCGCAGTATATGCACCCGACACCCTCACACTCGAGGCAGATTTTTTTTGGCGCAAGGACAAGGACAGTTCCCGTTTTGTTGCAGTATGTGCACCCGATCCCATCGCAGTGCCCGCAAATCGCCGGCTCGTAGTTTTTCAGAACGTCCGCCATATGGTCACCTCTCCGGCTTACGCATCATCCTCATCAAGATAGCGGGAGAGGGCATCCAGCAATTCGTCTGCAGACTGGTACCGGTCTGCAGGATTTTTTGCCAAGCATTTCAAGATAATCTTCTCTACAGCCTCGGCTTCAGGATTATATTCTGTCGGTGGTGTCGGATCTTCCCGGACGATCGCGTTTCCCACCTCAACGATACTCTCCCCGCCAAACGGTATCGACCCGGTGACCAGTTCGTAGAAGAGTGCACCCAGCTGGTAGATATCCGTGCGGACATCAGTCCTGCCAAATTCCGCAGGAGAGACCTGTTCAGGTGCTGCGTACGAGAGCGAGAACCCGGCAACACTTGACTTTTCCATCGTTGTCGCAATAACCTTGCTCATGCCCCAGTCCGTAATTTTCGGGACAAATTCGCCGGTCACCAGAATATTATGCGGCTTGATGTCACGGTGGATGATCCCATGGGCATGAGCGTACGCGAGTCCGTCCGTAATCCCGTGGACGAGATGCACGGCCTTCCAGACCGGCAGGGGTTTTTTCACCACCTCAAGCGATCCGGGCACATACTCCATCTCGACATACGGGACCGGCAGTATGTTAACCTCCAGTACTTCGACGATATTTTTATGCCGGAGCGTCTGCCATGCAGCGATCTCGTTCAAGAAACACTTGCCGGTCACTTCGTCAAAACTGATAGGGATCTTGACCGCAACCAGCCGGTTGTCAGATTTACGGTGTGCGGCAAAGACATGGGCAACTCCCCCCCGCCCGATATGCCTGATATCCATATACCGGCTCTCAAGTTCCGGTGGGAAATAGAATTTCGGACCGGATACCGGTGGTGTTTCCCCGGGAGTTGGTACGACCTCAGTTTCGGCTACCGGCACCGTCACTTCCGATGATGCGTCTGGATGCAGGGGAATATTCGCATGAAGATCTTCTTCATTGCCCTTCAGGTCAAGAACTGGGCGGGGATGCGTCTCTTCTGAAGGAATACGATTTTCCGGGTAGCGCTCCGTATGCTTTTTACGAGATCTGATGTAGAGCAGGCCCCCGGCTCCCGCGATACACACCAAGAGCACCAGTACAACAAGCCCGACACCCGATCTGCCGTTGTTGTCACTGCCTGGTGCAGGTCTGTTGTCAGTTGCAGATGCACCCTGCCCGGGTGGTGCAGTGTTCAGGGGGCTCACCGAAGTCGTTGTCTGGACAAGAGCCCCGGAGGCGGCAGGCTGGACCTGAGAATAATACTCAATAGGATCCATGAGTGGGGCCGGATCAACTTCATTCTGGTTTGCCCCAGAGAGCGTGTTGCGATTTGTTAGGGGGCTCACAACATACGGGGTATCACCTATGCCGTCTGAGTTCTGGTCGGTTCCCCGGTAATCGCTCCAGTAGTTCCCCATCCTCGCGGTCAGAGTTTTTCCCAGGTACACGTAGGACATCACCGATGACGATGCCCACTGCGATCCGGTACTTCGTGACAGGACGTTCTCAGTATTGGAGAACGTGTTTAAGGTAATTGTATTGGCCGTGGATTTTTCATCAAGCGATATTCCAAGTGTGTTTTTGAGGATCCGGTTTCCCTCAATCAGGTTGTTGTCTGAATTCTGGAGGACGACCCCTGCACGGGAGCTGTCCGTTATGGTGTTACCGGTGACCGTATTATCACTTGCCGAGACAAAAACAATGCCCTCCACGTTACCCGAAAGAGTGTTATTCTCGATCGTGTTCCCGTTTGAATTAATGCGGATGCCACTCGCTGTCGCGCTGTTCTGGAGGGTAAAGCCCCCGACGGTACATCCATCCGCGCCAATTACAAGGGCAGCGCCCCGTTTTCCCGGATCAATAACCGGGGCTCCCCCTCCGGTGTCGACCCCGACAAGCGTGATCTTCTTGTCAATTTTGACCGTTTCAGGGTACGTCCCGCTCCTGACGATTATAGTATCAAGGGGCGATGCCCAGGTGACTGCATCCTGGATGCTGGTAAATCCCCCCCCCGAGGGTGCAACAATATACTGTGCCCCCGCTGCCGGAGGGACATATGCCGCAGTCATAAGCAGCGCCACTGCACAGCAGAGCAGGAAAAGATGGGGATGACGCATCATGTGGGAGTACCGGGGTTAAGGATCATTGTTCTTCAGCGGTCTTGTGACAGGGACAGGTGACTGCACCAGTATACGTGTGCAAGATTTGTACATTTATTTATGAATTTTGGGGATGATTAAGAGCAGCTTTGCCCCGCCGGCTCCTTTGGCAAATTCCAGGAGGTCGCCATCGTTGACCAGTGTGGGGACATGGGGTTCCAGCCGCGCATTATTCAGTACGGATCCACCGGTACTTCCGCAGTCTTCAAAGTACCAGGCATTCTTTTTTAAGAGAAATTTCCCGTGGGGTTTTGATATCCGGGTCACCGCTGTATAGACACCGGAAAGCTCGACATCTGCATCGCCGGTTGCATCTGCAGGACGTTCCGGGTCGATCCTCCCGACACGGACCGTGTCATTTCTCAAAAGGAAGATCCTGCCATCCTCCGGGCCGCCCAGTACAATTGCGGCAGGCACATTTCCCAGCACTTCCTGTGAGAGCGTACTTTTAACGGATTCCAGTCTTTTCGAGATCTCTCCCCCGATAATCTGGACACGCGTGTTGGAGAACAGCCCGAGGTTCCGGATAATGGATTCCAGGCCACCAGGCACAATCGAATACTGCCAGACCGGGTGAATGCCTTTTGAAGTGGGGGCACCAAGTCCTGCTCCCTTTTTTATCACCCCGATGCTCATGAGTTTGTCAAGGTGTTTTTTGGTGTTTTCGTAGCTGGTCTCGATCTCATGGGAGATCGACCGAGCGTCGCGGGGTTTTTTTTCGAGGAATTTTAGAATTTTAAGACGGGCGCTGCTGGAGAGCACATCCAGATATTCCGAAAGCTCGTCAAGCGATTCAGTAGTATCCTCAACAACAATCGTGGGAGACTTGTCTTCCGGGTCCATATTCTTCCTGAGTGGTACGTCGCTTTGCCGTCCTATAACCCTATGCACGTACAAAGGATTGGCTATGTCATTTTCAGTTATACTTCCCGTGAGCACCATGTAACCAGCGGGTTCAATGGTCTAACCCGTATCATGGGGGCAATATATCTGGCGTTGCAGGTAACAATGTGATCAGGTGATACCCGGGAATCATTCCAGTGTATTGCCGACCCATGAGAAAAACAAACGGAGGCACTTACATGGATACCGGCAAGATCATGATGGGAACGGCACTGCTCCTGATCATGGTCGGTCTGCTGGTACATCCTGTGGGTGCTGCAGAACCAGGAAACATTCCCACGGTTGGGCAGGGATATGTTACCTGGGAAACAGGATCCGTACCGGTATGCAGTGACCAATCCTGCATAACCGGGACCGGATCTTCCGGCTCCGCCACGCACCTGTACGAACGATTGACCATGTCACCCTCATCGATTCCATAGACTCTCGTTTTTGCACAAACGGGACCATGATGGACGGGCTGTCAGAGGGACTTAACAGATATGTAAACAACTACTCCGGCCGGTTCTGCAGAAGCGACGGGATCCGGCAGGGAATAATCCTGATACACATCCTCCAGGCTTTACAGGAAAAGCCACCCCATACTCTTATTTTTCTTCCCAACTTCCCCGTAAGATGATTCGATAAAAACCTGATATCCCACTGGCATATTCCTGTTTCCAGAGCAGAAAACGAATACCGGAATATTCCCGGGATCCACCATAAATCAGGTGTTTTCAGGAAAGAGACCATACCTCAAATTACAATCATGCTCCAAAATCAGCAGCCGGGGTATGAAACCACAAGATACCTGCACTGGATAAAAAAAGTTGTAACCCTGTAAGGGGGTATGTTTATCTCTTCTTGTTCATCGTCCTCGCAACGGCACAGGTCCCGGCAATTCCCAGTGCGGCAAGGGCAACCCATCCCGAAGAGGGCGATTTCTTTGTCGTAGTCGGGATCGGCGTCAATGGAGCGAGCGTGGGGGTCTTCGTAGTTGGGTGCAGAGTGTACGTAGGCAGGGGAGTTGTGGGCTGTGTGGTCGGAGTTGTGGGAGTAACCGGGACCGGGGTTGTGAGCTCCACGTTATCTATCCAGCCGGTAGCATATTGGCCCATCGTGCCATAATCACCGACAGAACCAATATAAATCCGGTTCATGCCCTTGAGAGATTCCTGAGTGGCGACATAATAACTCCAGACCTGCTCACCACTTGCCTTGTTGGTGACGATTTCGGTTACAACATCCGTGTCATCATTGTAATCCACCTCAACATGGTAGGTGGTGTTGAGAGCATACGTGACAGTCGGACCGCCATAGGAGGTGGTATCACTGCTCACCTCTTCCATTTTTGCACTCTGGGAGACGACGTGAAGCACCATGATCTGGCCGAATTTCGCATTGGGAAATTCCGTAACGACATTCGGCCCCTTATTGAAGTCCATATCGGTCCCGGAGAACCCCAGCCGGAACGTTGCACCCTGATCAACCTGCTGGAGCGTGACATCGTATTCAAGGGTAAACGATCCGCCGGTATAATCAATCGCAGGCGAATACGCAGAATTCTGGGTACTTGGTGAAATACCAAAATGGTATACTCCCTGTGCCTGGTCCCAGTAATCCGTGGACGGGTTGTTCGTTGTCCATTGCGGGTCCGTGGAAAAGGCAGTCTGGTAGAGGACCCCCGTATCAGCATAAATCGGAACTACCAGGAAGGTGAGTGCCGCGGCCAGTATCAGGATAAAGAAGATCTGTGGATGTTTCATAGAAATAACTCCCCATTATCAGATGACGATTATGAACATACGCCCGGGCGTACCGGAATATCCTTGCGGGCATATGATCACAAACACATAGTGTATTGATATTATGCTGCACCGCCGTTTTTAAAAATATCGACCCGCCCCGGAACAGGCACTATATTTATCTTCGAAATAAGGCAATATCATAGAGCAGTAGTAAAATGCGATAGTAGTCTAGCGGTAGGACAGGAGCTTCCCAAGCTTCTAACCCGGGTTCGATCCCCGGCTGTCGCATCAGTTGTTATGGACACGGAACCTGAACGTTGTGCGATGCGGATCATTGCCGAAAATACCCGGGGCGTGCTGCGGGATATCGCGACGGTAATTGCCGAACATGGGGCCAACATCCTCATGATAAACCAGGAGATCTTTGATTCCGGCCCCCATGCCGGAATGGGAGAACTCTATCTGGAATACGAGTCAGGTCCCGATCGCGAACAGCTGGTGCGCGATCTTGAGGCAATACAATCGGTCAGGGACGTAAAAAACTTCCAGCCATTTGGCGATATCTTCGGTTCACGGGTGATCATCATCGGCGGTGGTGCTCAGGTCGCACAGGTGGCTCTCGGTGCGGTAAACGAGGCAGACCGGCATAATATCCGGGGCGAGCGGATATCGGTGGATACCATCCCCCTTGTCGGCGAACGGACGCTCGCGCTCGCTGTTGATGCCGTCTCACGACTGCCCCGGGCCTCGATCCTCGTGCTCGCCGGGTCAATCATGGGCGGGGACATCTCAAAGGCGGTCGACCGTGTGCGTGAGGCCGGTATCCCGGTCATTGCCCTCAAGATGGCGGGAACCGTGCCCCAGCATGCCGATCTGGTCGTGACCGATCCGATCCAAGCAGGCGTTTTTGCCGTCATGCACGTAAGCAGCAAGGCAGTATTTGATATCAACCGGGTCCGCGGCAGGGAATTTTAATGGACCTGATCGAACGGGCCGTGTCGGTGCTGATGCATGACGGCCTCATCGTGTACCCGACCGATACTCTCTATGGCCTCGGCGCCGATGCCTTTTCAGAGGAAGCCATAGAGAAGGTCTACGAGGCAAAGAAACGGGATCTCGCAAAACCAATATCGATTGCGGTCTCTGACTTCGAGATGCTTGCCGCCGTCTCCCGCATCGACAGCCCCATGGAGGAGTTTATCAGGAAATTCCTGCCAGGGCCGGTGACCGTGGTGGTACCGGCACGCAGGACGATTCCCGGCATCCTGACCGGGGGCACGGGACTTATCGGCATCCGGATCCCGGCACATGACATTGCCTGGCAGGTTATCGAACGGTTCGATTCGCCCATAACTGCAACAAGCGCGAACCTGTCTGGTGGGAAAGACCCGCAGACCCCGGACGAATGCACGGTCCCCCACGATCTCCTTCTTGATGGGGGGAGACTGCCCGGAACGCCAAGCACGGTTGTCGATCTTACGACAAAAACGATCGTCCGCCGTGGTGCGAACGCAGAGACGATCGAAGCGTTCCTGGTCTCCTGTCAATAACGAGGCGGTTTTGTATGCTGCCGATCCGTCTTCGTGATTTTGTGGAAGATCTCGACGGCTGGCTCTATGCGGTCTCTGCCTACGACAACGAAATAAACGTCGGGTGCGTGCTCCGCTATGTCCCGGACAATGAGGGTGAGAGGGTCGGTCCCTCGGGCCAGCGGTACCGTAAATACGATTTTGAGGATGCCTATGCACGGATTGCACGGGAAAAACCGGCATATGCAGGGCTTATCCAGCGTATCCCCAGAACCGATCTGCACCGGGTGCTAAAACCGGATCTGGAGATTCCCCTTATTGCCGCATCGCACCCGAGGGTAAAAAAACTGCTCGACCTGTTCCGGCTGCCGCCGGGTGCAGTCGGCTGTACCGGGTCGCTCCTGTGCGGGCTTGAAAACGGGAGTTCGGATATTGATATGGTCGTGTACGGGGAGCACTGGTTTACCGCACAGGCACTTGTCAAACAGGGTATTGCCGATGGCAGGATCGAGGGCATGTCCCCGGAGATGTGGCGCAAGGTGTACGAGAAGCGCAAGCCTGAGATCCCCTACGAAGTCTTTGTACTCCATGAGCAGCGGAAGTGGAACCGGGGGCAGATTGAGGGCACCTATTTTGACATCCTCTATACACGATCCTACGATAAGCTCGCGGGTGCTCCTGCCGGGAAAGGAGAAGTCCTCGGGAAACAGACGATCGTGGCAACAGTGACCGATGCCTCGCTCGCGTTTGACAACCCGGCGGTCTACGAGATCGCACATGAATCGGTAACAAAAGTGCTCTCGTTTACCCATACATACAGTGGCCAGGCGCTCACAGGAGAGACGATCGAGGCCTGCGGGGTCCTTGAACAGCACGGTGCGGAACGCTGGCTCATTGTCGGGACGACCCGCGAGGCAAAAGGAGAATATATCCTGTCAAAGACCCTGCTTCGTGAGTAACTTATTTTTGCATATCATCAAAATCCACAATTTTGTCCACAAATGCCGTCATCTGGGAGAGGATCACGGGATCCAGACCTTTTTCAACGCATAAAAATATCCCCGATACCTCCGAGATCTTCAGTTTGTTGACCACGAACTGGAGAAACCTTGATGCGGTGGCTGTGGGGATATGGATCATGAGCATGCTGACCGAATCAAAGAGAATACATTTACACGGGGAAGGGATTTGCTTGAGCAACTCCGTAATGGCAATCCCAAGGCCGGTCAGATCCGCAGGGTGGTTGATATACCGGGTATGTGAGTCCGGATGCATGGTACCCCCGGCGTAATGCGTGACCGCATCGATGATATAATACTGATCCGGGGTTATTCCTTCCTTTGCGTAGGATTTGACCAGTACCTGACAGGGCTGGTTTAACGATATAACAAGGGGAGTGCACTTGTCAGCCAGAATTTTTTTGATAACCCTTGTATTCATGGCGTTCGTATCCTCCGGGGCAGACATCAGGAGATACAGCTGAGTGTCTTTCGTGAGATCCAGATCCAGATTGTCCGCCACATCCTCACTTCCTGATGATAAATTCCCGAAAATTCTCAGGTATATCGTTGTGGTCTTCTACTGCTTTTTTTGCAAGTTCCTGGAGGGTTGCAACCATAGTCTCGATATTTTTGGACTGTATCCGGATCTGCATCCGGATCTCTTCCGCGTTATATTCGCCTGATTCGACCTGCTGTTCAATTTGGTTCAGGTTCTGTTCGGTCAGTTCGAGAGGTTTTTTGATCCGGAGAAGAGATTCGTTCAGGTACGCGAGTAACGCTATTTTGCGCGCCTCTGCTTTTTTCCGGTCCCGGATATCTACAAAACTCTCGATCAGGTACATTTTTCCCCCCACGGTCGCAGATGCAACGGTCTTTAAGATGGGAATCCTCTCACCGCTGGCAGAAATGAGGACACGTTCGGTATTATGAAAGGTTTTGTGCAAATCGGTTATCGGGCATTCGCCGCAGTGCGCCGGGCAGACAAAATCATGGCAGACCTTCCCAGTTAATTTGTCTTTTGTTACTCCAGTCAGCGACTCGGCATGGTCATTGGCGTCGATGATCGTGTGGGTCTCTGGTTCGATGATCAAAATGCCGGTCTGGATCCGGTCAAAAACCATTTTGAAGACATCGTCACCTGCGGTTTGCTGTGCCGTACCGGCATTTTTTTTAACCATGTCAGTAATCCCAAAATACATCTTGATGTTGACGGGTATATATTTCCGGCTTATGTCATCTTGTTATTTCCATGTCATAGGTGACGGCGGGATCGTGAACCCGGCTTGGGGTACTGATCTTCCCGGGGGAGGAGATGATCCAAAAAAAGATCAAAATTTCCGGCGTTCATGGGGAACTAGTGTGCATCCATGCCACCTTGCTCAAGGGAAGGGCGGGTCTACGATCGTTTCCCCGCTTCCGGTATCCTGATAATTGCCTGAAGATCCGGATTGCAGCCATGCTTTTGGCCTGCGCCAGCATTCAACGATCCCTTCATACCATTCCGGGAGGGACTCCATGGACGGGACGAACTGTAATTTTTTGAGGAGGTGCTGCATGATGGGCCGGGGCATCACCACCCTTACATCGTATCCCTGTGCGACCCATTGCCGGAGCAGTGCCTGGGTATTACCCTTGTTTTTGTTCCGGGATATGATGAAATGGAGGTAGAGCCGATGGTTCTCCCTGATTTCCAGCCAGCCGGAGAAGAGGGATTCGACAAATCCCAGTGCATCGCCATCAGATGTACCAGATTCGATACGGTGCATGTTCATACGTTTCACTTCATTTTTTAGGGATCTATACCGTTTACGGGAACTTCCTTAAAAGGGTCGGGTTCGTGCAGGGTGAAAGTGATACATCATCGTACAAGAGCAAACATACAGCAGCAGCCGATCCTGCCAGCTATATCCCTCATCACAATTCCAGGAAATCACCGGAAGCCGCTCCTCACGCTCATGGCTCCACACGAAATGCTGGTGTGAGCTATGCAGGAAAAGAGAGGTCCCGGCACAAGGGGGAGGGGGGTCCCCCCTATCTGTGGTGTAAAATGACATCGTGTCCTTTTAGGTTTGATACATTACTAGACTTTTACAAAAAAATCAAGAGCGCGATAAGTGGCGGGATTTTTCGAGGGATTTTTATATGATGGAAATATTATTTCTATCACTCATTATAACCCCATTATGTTGTTTGGGATATTTGATACGGAAGAGATGCATGTGTGATTTTAAACCTGATAAGCCGAGTAAAACCGATTTGATAATTGCCGGGGCTGCCATAGGTGCACTTATCTTAAGTGGAATTGCAATTTATTTTACATGGCAGGCTACCAATACTCAAACAGAGCAGAGTACTCCGGATATCTCGTTTGATTACCCCCCCGTAGTGTACAATGATACAATCGGCGCTTATGTAGACGAGTGTAAGATTACGTATAAGGAACGGGGTCAGGAACTTCAAAGTTATCAAGGTGATATACAACAGTACTTCCTTCTGACGTTAAGCAACAAATTAACAAACAAATATCATTTTCTTATAATACCCATTGAAAATTATTACCCCTCCGCATCCGTTTATGTGTATAAACCGTCAGAAGGTGTCATTGCAACGCTGATATCAAATGGAGGAGTTGAAACCGAATATGGGGCTATTCGGCAAAACCTGTCAAAATCGGCTAATAACTATGGGTATAATTCGGATTTGGAGCGTGTAACTTATGTTCATGAAAGGTATACTGCTGATTCCAAATCATATGATCAGACTCAATATCTCGAAGGAAAAGGTGCGTCAGACAACATAACGGATTTTCTAAATGATTTCCCGCAATCAAACACTCCTGTAAATTTCTCACAAGACGAATCAAACAATGTTACCCTTTACAATGAATGGATTACGGAAGCAACCCATCATTAACCGATTTTAATCAGTCTATTTTTTTGATAATTACTTTTTCCCCTCTATTCTTGCGATCAATTCCTCTCCCGGCTTAAACGGGAATGCGCTATCCCTAGCAAAATCGCTTGGTAGATTGATCAAAATTATTCTTCTTCCGCAACCTCTTCCAATAACAGGATCTTCACTTTCTTTCCAACCCATTTTTTCGGTACGAGAACCCCCCCAGAGTTCCCGATAGATTTCACAGTTTTATCCAGTACCTGATAGGCCGATGTATGAACTTCCATTTGTCCGGTCATAAAAGATTCTTTGTTCAACATTGTATTTAAAACTGCGTAACATTGTTAGTGCTTTGTTATAACAAAACAATAACAAATAAATACTTGTTAGAACAATGTACATACATGGTTACAACAACAGAATACCCCCATATCTGCCCCACCCCGGCGGCAGGATTTATTACCCTGCAGAACCCAATCGATCACCTCTTCAGCTACAACGCAATTTACCACAACACCAACAACGGCTTTGCTGTTGAATTCCGCAGGCAGATGATCGAACTCCGCGATCAGGGTTTAAAGTTAAATGAGATAGCCGAGCGGTTGAACTGCTCCGTCTCTGTCGTTAAAAAATGGCTCCGCCGGAACCGCGAGGGCGAGGTCATAGCCGACAAGTCCCGCGCACCATTCCACCGCACCGTCAAGAACACGCAGTTCAATCAGCACATGGTAGCGGAGATCCTGGAAAAGTTCCCGTTCTACGGCTCCCGCCGGATTGCTCACACGATTGAGAAGGAGATCGGCGTTACTGTTTCTCATGCGACTGTCGCACAGATAATGAAGGACATTACACCGAAGAAAGAGCCGGTCGTTGCTGAGAAAATTGAGATCGCTGAGCCGGACGCAATCTGGCATATGGATATGACCCCCAAGAGGATCGCCGGCGGCAAACAACAGTACATCTTCGGTGTAATTGACGCCGCAACCCGCAGGGTTCTGGCAGTCAAGAACTATGATGGATGCACCGCCGCCGAGGTAATCGACTGCTTATACTGTGCGATCATCAACAACGGCGGGAAGAAACCGCGCATCCTTTATACAGACAACGGCGGGCAGTTTGTTGCAAAGATCTTTGAGGACTGCTTAAAGGCTCAGCTCATCTTCCATCACAGGGTAGATCCCGGTTGCCCGTGGCAGAACGGCAAGATCGAGAGGTTATTCAAGACGCTGTTTGAAGAGTGGATCAACTACCGCCGGTACAATACTTCAAAGTCCCTGAAGGAAAGCCTTGAGGAGTTCCGGCAGTGGTTCAACAACGAGAGGGAGATCCAGAAACTTGGATACAAGACGCCGATGCAAATTATGAGGGAAAAATCAATCTTTTAATGTGGTGGGTTTTTCAATTACACAATATACTTTTTCGTGGCAGATTACTTTCTGTATCCTGTGCCCACCAATATGTGCAAGTGGTTTTTCGACGATTTTGGCTGCTTGACATGCCACTCTATCAGCTTTTAAACCATCGTGGACATCACGCAAAATCGTCACGATGTCTCAACTACCTTCCCTTCACTTATTAGATTATTAATTATCTCTACTACTTTTTCTAAGTCAAGATTCATCTCAGATGCAATATCCGAGGGGTAAACCACCTTATGATTTGTATAATATTCGAGTATTAGGGTTCTCATTTTTTCGGTGCTCATCTCTACTAAAGAATTTGAAAGGAGATGCACAGATCCTGCTACGCTCGGTGCAGTTAACAACGAAAGTATTTCTTTATTTTGATGCTCTATTTGATCCAATCTTGTTTCAATTACATCCATTTTGCTATAAATTATTTGATAACAATCTATGATAAACTTGATGCGTTCCCCAAATATCATTAGATCTTTTTCTAGATCGCTCTCTTTTTTGTAAGAGGGACGAACACAGTATGATGATCCACTGTCAAATTCCGTCCCAAAATAGGTAGGATCTTGTTCATCTGATAGTACAATATCTGCAAATCCGCTTAATGGAACAGTCGTTGCCATGTTTTATCTTGTTGCGAGCATGTTTTTCATCATTGCTTCAATCTGAGGGGGCATTGGTGGTAGTTGCTGGATTTTTTTTGTTGGTTTCGGTTTCCCAATTTTCGTCCATTTTAGTTGAAATTGGGTGGCAGTAAATCTTAGTTTGGAGAGGGCATCAAAAATATCCATACGATTTTTCGCATTATATGCTGCAAGAAAATCAGAGTAATCCTGTGAGAGTTTTTCAACAACAGTTTTAATTTCAATATCTGGAATTTGGGTATTCTCTACAACGGGCCCTACTTGATTAAATGCGCCCTCCAACATTTCCGTTATAAAAACACCATCTTGATCTTCCAGAAGATTACAAAGGTGAACGAGAGTTCCAGCAGTTTTAAACGCCAACTCAAAATTTTGCTCGCTTATGAATGTTCCAATTTCAATTAAATTGTCTTGAAAAGCCACGTCATAGGTTTTCATGAATGACCACTATACCTCAAGTTACTTATGGTTACTTTGTAACCCTCTGAAGATAAACATTTTGACTTAATATTTTGCAGCATTATAATAATATGAAAAGGACACGATGTCATTTTACACCACACCTATCCCCCTCCTCTTATTTTTTCCAAGTGGGGGGTACCCTCCCCCCATATGCCGGGCCAACAGGGGGTACCCCCTGCCCCCCTCAGGTCCCGGCCGGACTCATTAGTATGCATAGTGGCATACATGAGTACGGTCCGGGTCGTTGGATCGCAAGCGTGTCATGACCCGAAACCTCATGGGCAGGTGTCCCGATGGATTAATCCCAATATGACCATGCAGCACGAAAAACGGACACTAACAACTTTATAAACCAAGCCATAAAGGAATAATCTGAACATGAGAGGCGGTACTGCGTCGTCCCACAAGGAACGGGCTCTTTCTGAAGTAATCGGGTTTGTGCTTATTCTCGGAATAGTTATGGCCGCATTCTCCCTGTACATGGTCTACGGCGTCCCGGTGCAGGGCCGCGAGAACGAGATCAATCATATGAACGATGTACAAGACCAGTTTATCGCATACAAAATCAATGTTGATTCGCTCTGGACAAACCACCAGACAGGTCTAGCTATGAGTACCAGTTTCCCGCTGGGCACGGCCGGCCAGACTGCACAGGGGAGCACCAGTATTATTCCGATCCTGCAGCCAGTTGGATCGAGCGGGACACTCGCGATCAACCAGCGAACGACTACACCGGAAATTTTTATCATTTCGTCCGCGTCCTATATCACCAACACGACTACGATGTACTCTGTTGGCCAGTCCGCGATTCCCACGACGCAGACCTATCCGAATGCTCCCTCAAGCCTCCTGATTAATATCTCAACGGCAAATGCCTCTTGGGGCAACCCCACTCCGGGGAGTGTCCTGATAATAGGGAATGGTTGGAACGCAACAGTCAATGTTACCCCGAATATTTCTGATTGCCTTACCCCCGGATTTGGAAATAATGTGACTTATCAGACAGGGTGTTATGGCTCTGATATTACGGTCACCGTAGTGAAAAATAGTGTCACATCTTTAAACAGGGCCGTGGTATACTCAAATATTACACCGGGACCCCTCTATTCGATCAACCTGCTCGATCCGGCATACGGATTACAATCGGTCATCACCTATCCTGCGACAATGACTTTTTCAACAACCGGAACTCCAGCACTTACTACTTCAACAGTAGCGGCCCAGTATGCCTACCAGGTCCAGTCCCCGTATACCTATTCAGTCCCGCTCGGTGCCGTCGAGTACTCTGCCAACAATAACTACTGGATCCCTCAGAGCTATTATAACCAGATGGGCGGGGTGTTTCTCTCCCAGATCGACGGGATCACGTACAAACTTCCGCCCGAGATAACATTCGTCAACAACGGGAACGGAAACATTACCGTGAACATCGTAGCGCTCGCATACGATCCTGCGAACTCAGGTGCGATCGGTGGCAGCAGCCCGGCACAGGTATCGACGTCCCTGGAGTCCAATTCCGGCAGCCTGCCGTATGCGCCAGTCAGTCCCAATACCTGGAACGCAAGCATTAATATCACAACACCTGATCCAAATGCTGCCACAATGTGGGCGAACTATCTGAACTCAGCAGCAAACCAGACCGGCGGGATCCCGACAACGTATTATAGCGTAGGTACTGTCACCAATGGCAGTTATATTCAATTAAAATGGATAAACGATGGTAATCCACATATTACGCTTCAAGTGGCAGCTGCCAATCTTTCGGCCAATGTGCAGAGTGCGGGGAGTTCATGAGAATATCCGGCAGAAGGCAGGATGATGCAGTCTCCGAGATCATCGGGACCGTCCTGTTGATCTCGATAGTCGTCCTTGCCGGATCGGTCCTTGCCGTCGCGGTTCTCTCCCAGCCCCAGGCCCAGAAGATCCCGTCGGTCAGCACCGTCACCTCAATCCAGAGCCAGACCGTATCTATCAAGCACGATGGAGGGGATGCACTTCAAAACGGGACCTATTTAATTCTGGTGAACGGTAATGACCTTACGTCGAAGTTTAACCCCCCTGCAACGTGGTCAATTGGAGCGACCCTTACCTATACCCTGCCGGGAACCACTCCGCCATCGAGCGTGCAGATCGAGTATATTGGTTCGGGATCCCCGGTAATCGTGGCCTCTTCCTCTTTCGGGCCGGCGGGGCCATGCACGATAACCTCATCAGCAGGAGCCGGCGGGAATATCTCCCCGAATGGCGCCGTGAGTGTGACCTATGGTGGGAGCCAGTCCTTCACTATCACTCCGAACTCCGGGTATTATATATCGGGAGTTTTCGCGGACAGCGTATCGCAGGGTGCAATAACTAGTTACACGTTCACCAATGTCACCACGTCCCACACCATCTCTGCAACCTTTGCAACAAACCCGATAATCACGGCATCAGCAGGAGCCAACGGTACGATCTCCCCGAACGGCACCGTGAGTGTAACCTATGGTGGGAGCCAGTCTTTCACCATCACACCGAAATCCGGGTATAATATTACCAGTGTCTTGGTTGATGGCTCATCCGTTGGCAGTAATTCAACGTATGTCTTCACGAACGTTCAGGTATCCCATACCATCGCCGCCTCATTTGCACTAATCCCGACCTATACCAGTATCAGTCCAACAGCCGGTCCCACATCGGGAGGTACCTTGGTTACAATCACCGGAACGGGCTTTACCGGTGCCACCGCAGTAACCGTCGGAGGTACATCGGCATCGTTCACGGTGAACAACGATACTTCAATCAACGCGACCACACCTGCCCAAGCTGCCGGGACTGTAAATGTTGTCATCACCGCACCGGGTGGCAGCGTTACCGGAACAGGGGCGTATACCTACACAGCAGCTCCGACGTTCGGCAGCATCTCGCCGGCGACCGGCCCGGCATCGGGTAGTACCAGCGTAACCATCACCGGGACGAATTTTGTTATCGGAGCGACCAGTGTAACCATTGGCGGTACAGCGGCAACTAGCGTCTCAGTGAGCAACAGTGGTTCGCTCACCGCGACTACTCCTGCGTCTACGCCGGTGGGTTCAGCCGGGTTAGCAAATGTTGTTGTCACCACAGCCGGTGGCAGCGCAACCGGGACAGGAGCCTACGATTATTACATAATCCAGACTTTCACATCATCAGGTACATCGACTGTGCCTTCAGGTGCAACTACCGTTCAATACTGTGTAATAGGTGGAGGCGGTGGTGGAGGGTATTACGGTGGAGGCGGAGGCGCTGGTGGATTCCGTACCGGCACATTAACCGGTTTAATCAGTCCATATACGGTAACTGTTGGTGCCACCGGTGGAGTCGGGGGAACAAATGCCGGCAATGGTCAGGGTGGATCCGGTATCGCCTCTGTCTTTTCAACTATTTCCGCAGCCGGTGGTGGCGGTGGAGGTAGCGCTAGAGGAGGGGGTATTCCCAACGGAGTAACTGGTGGTTCCGGTGGAGGTGCCATAGAAACCGGTGGTACTGTCGGAGCGGGCAATACACCGGCTACAACTCCGAGTCAAGGAAATAATGGTGGAACGGGTATTACAACAGCAACCCGTTATTATGGCGGCGGTGGCGGCGGCGGGACAGTTACTGGGGGTAATGCTGCCACTACTGTTGCCGGTAATGGCGGCGCGGGAACCACATGTCCCATCAATAGCGTAATTTACTCCGGAGGTGGCGGTGGCGGTGCTTATACTGGTGGAACTGTGGGTACTGGTGCTACCTCAGGTGGTGGCGGTAACGGTGGTGTTGGTGCTGGAACCGGGAGCGCCGGTACTGCAAACACCGGAGGTGGCGGTGGCGGTGGCGGCAGCACGGGGAATGGAGGCGCTGGCGGCACCGGTTACGTCATCCTCAAGTATTATTAATCCCCGATAGTGGCCGGGAGATTGTTGGATCAAAGAGCGCGGACTTCAGCCACAACAGACTACCATCGGCTCTGTAGAAAACTTCATTTTTTTACAAATTGCAAAGCACCTGTTGACGGAGGGGTCAGTGCCTGTCCATCCGGTCATTCTAAATTTTAATCAGATTTTTCTCCTTACATGAATGGGGAATTACCTGCGTATCCCTGCTCACGAGCAGATTATACGCATCGTGCGCCGGGTTGTACCTCACCAGCACATTCCGGACCTCAAGCACCGTCCCGTACGGTGCAGACCCCAGCTCACGGTTTTCCGGGGTAATATGAAACGCAGGCAGCACGGCATATACCGGTTTTTCAGCCGACCCGTCGCAGAGCCTGAACATATGGGTCTCATTATCCCCGAGATCCTCGGACATCTTCGCCGCCACTACCGTGATCCGTTTTCCCACGTTCAGGTGTATCTTGGACAGCCGCGGCGCTCTCGTGTCCTTTGGGATGTGACAGGAGGAGCGTGTCTTCCCATCCTTCCGCAGCATCACGTAACTGTACTTGATGTCGGTGTTCACGTACCGGAACGGCTCACTGCACGCTGCAAGCATGTTCATGATCCGGGTGGGCCGGATGGAGGGCGCGGTCTGAAAACTCCAGCACCGGTCCGGCGTGCAGTTCGTGCCCCAGACAAACGTGCAGGGCGCATAGATCGTGAGCCCCCGCTTCTTCAACGCGAGGGCAAGGACACGCAGGCCGGTGGACGTCGCTTCCTCCGCGGGTTCGATAATAAGGATCGTCCCGTCCGGTGCAAGCCGTTCGGCATATTTTATAACGAGGTCTGCACGCGCCGCGACCGGCAGGGCGGCCAGCTCGTTGAGCACGTTCGAGAAGACCATCAGGTCGACACGTTCCGGGAGAGGGATATGTGCTGGATCGGCGATATCCGCTTCCCGGGGGGGCTCGATCGCTACGTGGGAGTTCTGTGTGGCAACACTCTGTACAAGAGCACCAAACGCCTCGATGTGCTCTTTCGAACGCTCGACCGGCCAGACCATCGCCCGGGTCGTATCCAGATATGACCAGAAATCCGCGACGGCAAGCGGTATGACACCCGGACCGGTCCCGAGATCGAGGATCGTCATCTCACGTTTCAGCAGGCCTTCACGGGCGAGCTGCGCGAGAATGTGCCGGGTCTGCATAACGTAGACCGGGAAATGGTACGCAAGGTAACCAAGCACCGAATACCCTTTCGTGTACTGGAGCGACCGCTTGTCGGTCGGTTTCCAGTAATCGTCCTTCTGGGAAACAATGGCACGGCGGAGCCGTTCGAGGATGACCGGGTCAGACCAGTCCTTACCGGTCTTTCTGGTGATGTACTGCTCGACAGCCATCTCAAGCGCCGGGGGAAGGGTGCGGAGTTCAAGATACTCGCCGAGTCGTTGTTCCTCAGCCGCGTTCAGGCAATATGCCGGGGACGGCAAGAGCCGCGAAATTTCGTAATCCCCGCCTGTCTTTTCTGCGGTAAGGCCGAGTTTGGCAAGATGCGGCAGGAGTGTGGCGTACATATGATCGACAGACTGCGGTTCATCCAGGTAGACCGCAATCTCGGAAAGCGAAAAAGACTGTTTTGTACCGGCCACGTATTTTACCGTTGAAATGAACTGCTTCCCGGTCATAACCTGCCGGAATCTTTGCCGCAGGCGCTCATACATCTTTGGATGAAGGGCGCGCCATTTTCCTGCAATATCCGGCTGAAAATATGACAATATACCCGGTTTCTTCCCTTGTTCTTTTCCCCGCTCATGATACTAAACAGGGGAACCGTCCGGTTCATGTACCGGGAGGACAACATACGTTAGAGGAATGGTCACATGTTCGATCACTGTCCCGGTGCGGCCAACCTGCGGACGCCGACGCTCACCATCAAGAAGTGCCCGCAGTGCGGGGAAGAAGTGGAGCTCTTCTCAAACGATGTCTCGGTGAAGTGCAGCAAATGTGGATTTGTGATCTACAATGATATCGCATCATGCGTGCAATGGTGCAAACATGCCCGGGAATGCGTGGGTGAGGAGATGTACCGGAAACTCATGGAAAAGAAGGTGGCCTGACGGTTAACCGGTCTTTATCTATGAAGAGGGAGATAATTTCTCTGAAATATGTGCTGAATTTACAGCCTTTAAGGGAGTGCCCTCATATAACTACGTAGAAACGCCCATTATTCAAAGACTCAGTCATGCAGATTGAAAACCCGTGAGTTTTTTAGGGCAATCAGGTATGAACCGGATACTTTCTCACCGAGGAACTATGAAATCGAAAGAGAAAAAAGATCGACATATTTCGTCTAAAAACAATAAATGTGGATATAAGTGTGCGGCTCCTTCTGATTTCTCCGGAATTGTACAAAATCTTGTCGGACTGTTAACCAGATACGATTTTGTTGTCCTATTTCTCCTACTTTTTATCGCATATAATACCGTGACTGGAATTGGAATAATCAGTGGGGATACGGTACCCGCGTCGTTCCTTCCGGCATCGATCCTAGAGAACCAGAATCTTAATTTTGATTATAATCCCTCCCTCGTTTCCAATCCGGATTTAAGCTATGCGTTTCCTCTTATAAACGGTCATTATGTCTCGCTGTTTCCGATAGTGACTCCCATTCTCATAACACCGGTATACGGAATCTCGTACGTGATATGCAATGTCTTCAATATTCCCCTTCTTCCCACCGGATTTTTGATCCTGGCAAAGACCGCTGCTTCAGTAATAGCGGCGCTGGCAGGAGTTTTTTTCTATCTGGTCTCAAAAGAGTTATTTTCGAAAAAAGTAGCGCTTGGAGTGACGTGCATTTTTGCATTTGCCACCAGTACCTGGTCCATCAGCAGCCAGGCATTGTGTGGCAGCACGGGACGGTAGAACTCCTCCTGATTTTCCTCATCTACCTTATCGTAAGGAATGAGAAAAAGGAGGGGTCAATGAATATTCTCCTTCTGGGAATTGTCTCCGGCCTTTTCATTTTCAACCGGCCTCCTGATTCAGTTCTGCTTATTCCCGTGGTATTCTATATCCTATGGTATCAGAGAGCGAAACTGATTCAGTATATATCCGGAGGACTTATCGGAGGACTCCCGTTTTTATACTATAACTATTCGGTTTTTGGAAATGTTTTCGGCGGATATAATGAAAACATCAAATTTTTTGTCATGAGTACCGATTTTATTAAAAATTTTGTCGGACTGCTCATTGCACCCAATGTGGGTCTCTTTATTTTCTGTCCTGTCCTTATCCTTTCAATCGTCGGATTTTTTAAATTATTGCAGGTACATAACGGTAAAACCGAGCAAGTACTGCTTATTTTCGGACCGGTTCTAATCCTGCAGGTTCTCGTGTACAGTTTTTTTAGTCTCTGGGATTCATCAGCCGCATATTGTTACGGACCAAGGTTTCTGACAGGATTTGTTCCCGTACTGGGTTTCTATACCGGATTTTTTTTGAACAATTATTTTGGAACTCCACAGACAACACATACCCTCGGGAAAAAGAACATTGTTCTGGTAGTGGCAGGAATTCTCATTCTCGTTTCAGTAATCATTCAGTTTATTGGAGTTTCTTATTATCTTTATTATCCCGACAAGACAATGAGCGAGGAGCGGGTCTGGAACTGGAGTGATTCGATTATTACAGGGAGTTATTCCTATGGATCAGGAAATGTCACCGGGATCTATGTCTATACTCTGCCCCCTCTCCCCCCTCTTTTCCAGTATCGGTTTCATCCTACTTCCCCGGGAAATAGTTAGGGGCCGAATTCATATGCCAGATTTTGTAAAAACGAAGATAACCCGCGTATTCTCCTAGCAATCGTTAAGTTTTTCAACAAACGGTAAATCAAAAAGTTGTCAGTGAGAACCTCACTGCAATCATCATAAACTGTTGTCAAAATGGGGGGTCGCTCGGTTTCAGGTTTCGCACCCGTGCTGGTGCTCACCGGGAACCCACCGGTCGCCATCCTTTCGGAGCTCTTTTTTCCAGATCGGGACACCGGCCTTGATCGCCTCGATGATAAACCGGGAGCCCCCGTAAGCCTGCTCGCGGTGCCCTGCACTCACTACGATGATAAGGATATTCTCCCCGACGGCAAGGCGGCCGATCCGGTGGATGATATCGACAGAGAGGAGGTTGTAGGTCTTTTTTGCTTCGGTCGCGATCTTCTCCAGTTCAGGCACCGCAACCTCCTCATACGCCTCCAGTTCCATCTCGCGGATATCGTCGTCCCGGACGATCCCGTCAAAGACGACGATGGCACCGGTCCCCCGCTGCTTTGCCGCAGTGATCAGCTTCCCGATATCGACATCTTCGGTCTGGATCGCGATCATGGCTGCACCCTTGCCGGTTATCCGCCCGCCACCGGAGGGAACACCGCGATCTCATCGCCGTCAGCAACCTTGATCTCCGGCGCATCGGAGGTTTCCAGGCGTTTCCCGTTCTGCATCAGAATGACAAACTCGCGGAAGGCGCCCTTCTCATCGAAAATTGCGTCGTACCCTTCTTTGTTCCTGCCGGCCACATCCTTAACGAGGTCAGACAGCCCCTTGTTCTTCGGGACTGCGACCACGATATCGGTCCCGAGCAGTTCCCGGAACCGGGCGAAAAATCTTATTTTGACAGTCATTTCTTCTTCCCCGATGGTGTTTTCTTATATTTTACCGCTGTTGTCTTCTTTGACGCGTGCCCTGCTCCGCACGATATGCAGGCCGGGTTTCTCACGACACAGATTTCTTCTGCGTGTGCGGTCATTCCGTCCCAGATCAGGAGACGGTTTGCCAGGAGATCCCCGGTGCCAAGCAGGTACTTGAGCACTTCATTGACCTGGATCATCCCGATGAATCCCGGCGTCACCCCGACCACGGGAAAGACCTCCTTTGGGGGGGCAGACGGGAAGATACAGCGCAGGCACGCGGTTTTTCCCGGGATGATGGTCGTCGCCTGACCGTAGAATCCCCGTATCGCGCCGTGGAAGAGCGGGATCTTCTTTTCAAGTGCTATATCGTTGAGCAGGTACCGGGTGGGATAGTTGTCCATCGCATCGACAATGCCATCCGCCCGGCCAACAAGCCGTGCTGCGTTTGATTCGTCGATGTTGGTATCGATCACCTTTACGGTAATATCAGGATTGATCTCCTGGAGTTTTTCTTCTGCCGATGCAACCTTCTTTCTGCCGATGTCCCTGTCGTAGTGTAAGATCTGCCGGTTGAGGTTGGTTAACTCCACAACATCCTTGTCTACCACGGTTAATGTACCGACACCGGCCACCGCAAGGTAGATCGAGACCGGGGAGCCAAGCCCACCGGCCCCGGCAATAAATATATTGGCCTTTTTGAGGCGTTCCTGCCCTTCATCCCCAAAGAGCATCAGCTGGCGTTTGTACCGTTCGTGTTCGCGTAGAGTGAGCATCTGTTTCACCTGACATTAACGGATCCGATACGGGAGTGCCTGCCCTATAACTGACACCCGGACTCTTCACCGTGCTCATGTGAATGGGATGATGTTTCCTGCCACGGTTCGAGACCGTGTTTTACCCGGTAATCGTTGATCGCCTTATGGATGCCTTCTTCTGCAAGCACCGAGCAGTGCATTTTTATCGGCGGCAGGCCGTCAAGTGCCTCGGCGACCGCCTTGTTGGAGAGCTGCCACGCGTCCTCAAGCGATTTTCCCCGGACAAGTTCGGTGGCCATGCTGCTTGACGCGATTGCCGCCCCGCATCCGAAGGTCTTGAACTTCGCGTCTACGACGATGTTGTTTTCGATCTTCAAAAAGATCTTCATGATGTCGCCGCAGACCGGGTTCCCGACCTCCCCGACGCCATCAGGGTTCTCGATCTCTCCGACATTGCGCGGGTTTTTGAAATGATCCATCACAGTTTCGCTATACATTGCATCCACCGTCCTTTGTCGCTTTCTGGTATAAGGGAGACATATCCCGCAGACGAGATACCACTTTCGGCAGCACTTCGAGCACGAAATCGACATCCTCTTCAGTGTTCGCATCGCCAAGGGTCAGCCGGAGTGAACCGTGCGAGATCTCCACCGGGAGGCCGGTGGCGAGCAGTACGTGCGAGGGTTCGAGCGAGCCGGACGTGCAGGCGCTGCCGGTCGAGGCGCAGATACCCTCGTCATCCAGCCACAGGAGCATAGACTCCCCTTCGATGAATTCGAAACTGACGTTGAAGTTCCCCGCCAGACGTTCTGTCGGGTGGCCGTTGAGACGGGCATTGGTTATCTTCTCAAGAACGCCTTTTAAGAGCCGGTCGCGCATCGCCCGGATCCGTACGTTATGGCCTTCAATATCGGCGGTGGCAAGTTCGATTGCCTTCCCGCACCCGACAATACCGGCAATATTCTCAGTACCGGCCCGCTTTTTCCTTTCCTGGCCACCGCCGTGGATAAGGTTCTCGATCCGGACTCCTTTCTTGATATAGAGTGCCCCTACACCCTTGGGGCCGTAGAACTTGTGGGCGGAGAGCGAGAGCATATCGATATTCTGCGCTTTCACATCGATGGGCACGTTTCCTATCGCCTGCACCGCATCGGTATGGAAGTACACTTTATGCTTCTTTGCTACCTCGGCAAGTTCCCGAATCGGTTCGATGGTACCGATCTCGTTGTTCGCGTACATGATCGAGATGAGGATCGTCTTGTCGGTGATCGCCTTCTCAAGGTCCGCCGGATCGACGCGACCGTACCGGTCTACCGGGAGGTAGGTCACCGCAAATCCCTCTTTTTCAAGGAACTGGCAGGTGTGGAGGACGGCGTGGTGCTCGATCGCTGTCGTGATGATATGATTGCCCCGCTTCCGGTTGGCATAGGCAACGCCTTTTATCGCCCAGTTGTCGGATTCGCTCCCGCACGATGTGAAGTAGATCTCATCCGGGTCTGCCCCAAGCGCTTTTGCCACCTGTGCCCGGGCCGTGTCAATGGCAGTCTTCGATTCGCGGGCGATCCCGTAGATGGACGAGGGGTTGCCGAAATGCTGGGTAAAGAAGGGGATCATCGCATCGACGACTTCTTTCTTTGCATACGTCGTTGCAGAGTGATCCATGTAGATTATGCGCTGGTGTCCCATACTCTCTTTCCTTAAAGTACATGTGAATATCTCGTTGGTTCTCTGATTATTCTTTTGTTACCATAGGAATGTGGCCCGGTTCTTCCCGGCCGGTGCATCCACAGAATGAACTGCCCCGGATCCTGCGGGAAGTACGCTACCGGTTTCAGGCGCGGTAAGACATGGTTTTTTATGGTCGCACGGCCAATTCACAATTGTGAATACAACGTATTTATGTAACAATTGTGATAACTTAAAGGTTGTGATATAATGGAAGCCCCCTGCCAGAAGATCGTATGGGATGTCCTGCCGGCGATCCGTGCAGCTATCGCGGTGGAGCTCGTGAAATGTGGTGTGTCGCAGGTCGAAGCGGCGCGGATGCTGGAGATTGCACCATCGGCGGTTTCACAGTATCTCTCCGGGAAACGCGGTTACCGCATCGAGTTCGAGAACGATATCAAGCAGTCAATAGAACAGCTTGCCCGGGATTTAAAAGAGGGCAGGGATGTGAATCTCGTGCAGCGCACCTGCGACATCTGTCACCAGCTCCGGGAGGGCGAGGAGTACCAGTGCGGAAGCAGCAATACAGACAGCCACCGGTGCGGCAGCTGATTTTTATTTTATTTAATCCCGATTTTTAAGACTACGTGGATGTATTATGGACACTACTGCCTGCCGCAAACTTGTCCTCGGAAAGATTGCAGAGAAGGGATCCATGCTTGTCGCATTCTC